>NZ_CBFIIF010000014.1:0-74868 GCF_965662665.1 Congregibacter sp.
CATACGCCCCAATAGGTAGTGCGCGAACTCTTCAACTGTCGCATTAACGATAGGCAGGATAAGGGTATCTGAGCAAAGAAACTGCATTTCCTCGCCATTGAAAACAACGCGATATACATCACCCTCTCTTGTCACTGACTGATGAGGGGAGCGTTCCGGCAAAATCATGAACTCATCGAGCTCATCGCAGAGAGCTTTAATACGCCTTTTGTAGACGTTGTAATCTGCGGCGAAACCATTCTCACCCATAGGTGCCACTATTCTCGCGGACACTGAGTAGTTGTGGCCGTGAAGCCGCTCCCGATCCGTCGCAGAGAAAATCGTATAGTGCGCCGCGGAAAACTTGTGGCTCTCCTTGTCTATGTGCAGCGTTGCAAGCCGTTCCATCCGAACCCTCTCTATTCGCGTATTCTTTGCGTAATACTTGTATGTATTCTATGTACGTACTTTTTGCCTAAGCAGACGCCTCAGGGCTATCGTATGATCAGAAACTCCAAAAGGAAAATAGCATGACCATTGCAATCATTACCGGCGCAAGCGTAGGCATCGGCGAAGCCACCGCGCGGGCGTTCCAAGAAGGTGGTTACGAGGTGGTTAACCTCTCTCGCCGAGCTTGCAATGTTTCGGGGGTGCACAATCTTCCCTGCGATCTCGCCGACCCTGATAGTATCGGCGACGTCATAGACGCTCTTCTGAGCCGCATATCGGGGCTGTCAGAAATCAGTCTGGTTCACAATGCGAGCCAAATGCGCAAAGACAGCGCAGATAACTGTGCCGACGATAGTCTCCGTGCAGTCATGGAAACAAACGTGATTGCAGTGAATCGCCTGACCCGGGCTCTGCTGCCCGGCATGGGCCCGGGTAGTAGCGTGCTGTACGTGGGCTCAACCCTCGCAGAAAAAGCCGTCCCCAACACCTTTAGCTATGTGGTGTCCAAGCATGCGCAGTTGGGAATGATGCGCTCTACCTGCCAGGATTTGATGGGCTCGGGAATTCATACCGCGATGATTTGCCCGGGCTTCACTGATACAGAAATGCTCCGCAATCATCTGGGTAACGATGACGCCCTGCTGCAGCAGATCGGTGGCATGAATAGCTTCGGCAGACTCATAGAACCCGAAGAGATCGCAGGGGTTCTGCTCTGGGCCCATCGCAATCCGGTTATCAATGGTTCTGTGCTGCATGCCAACCTGGGGCAGCGAGAAAGCTGACATGAGCCCAGCTAACTTGCAGGAGCGTCGCGAGCGGGTATTTTTGGTACTGGCAGGGACCTTTCTGTGTGCCATGACCCTGCTCAATGTCATTGGCATCACCCGTTTCGTGCAGCTGGGCCCCATGGCACTGGCGGTGGGCGTCTTGCCCTATCCTCTGACCTTTCTGTGTACAGATCTCATTTGCGAGCTCTATGGCAAAGCCCGGGCTAACTTTCTCGTCAGCGTGGGATTAGGTCTTAACTTTCTCATTCTGTTTGTGTTGTTCTTGGGTAACAGCATTCCCTCGGTGCCGGCAGATGCCATGCCACCCTGGCAGATTATTCAGCTGGCTGCGCCGGTAGCGCTCCCTAATGGCGAGGTAGTAGAGAGCAGCATTGGACTCTATCAATTGATCTATGCGACGACTTCCGGTGCGGTGTTCGCATCCATGCTTGCCTACATTGCCGCGCAGTACTGTGACGTGCAGTTGTTCCACTTCTGGAAACGCGTGACGAAAGGCAAGCATCTTTGGATTCGAAACAACTTCAGTACGCTTATGAGTCAAATGGTCGACTCAGTGATGGTGGTTACCGTGACCTTTGGCGCAGCTTACTTCCGCGGTGATGTGACCACCAAAGCACTGGCCATACTGGTAGGTAGTAACTACTTATTTAAAGCCTGTGTGGCGCTGCTGGATACGGGGCCTTTCTATCTGGCCGTGCACTACCTCCGGCGCTATCTGCACCTGGACGAGGGCAGCTACGCTGCCGCTGAACACGCCTTGGCGGAAAACCCCTAAAAGCCCTGGCGCTCGCCGCCACTCCTTAGGCGGCGCTACGCAGACCCTGCTTTGCGGTCACAGAGCATTCATTCAAGAGCTCTTCTGCCAACTTCTCGGCGATCTCTCCAGTCGGTCGATGACAGCAGTCTGCTCGCTTTAGGACTTCGCTCAGGCGATCTCCGATACTTTCGATGTGTGTCCCAAGGCTGCTTCGATCAAGCCCACTGCGCTGATAATGGACGTCGATAATACCGCCGGCGTTTATCAGAAAATCCGGGCAGTACAGTATTCCGCGATCAGCAAGACGCGCACCATCTGCTTGCTCCCGGAGTTGGTTGTTTGCCGCGCCGGCGATGATGCCCGCGCGCAGCCCGCTAATGCTCTCTTCGTTCAAAGCACCACCAAGGGCACAAGGCGCCAACACATCAACATCCAATTCAAGAACATCCTCCGTCGACACGGGAGTCACACCGAGCTCCGACTGCGCGCGAGCGAGATTTACGGGGTTGATGTCCGATGCCAGCACCTCAGCGCCCGCAGCAACAAGCATCTCCGCCAGGGCGAAACCCACATGCCCCAGACCCTGAATTGCCACGTGGACATCCTGCAAATCTTCCGCACCAAGCCGATGGCGAAGTGCTCTGCGAATGGCCACAAAGACCCCGAGGGCAGTACTGGGAGAGGGATCGCCGCCATGCTCTGTTTCTGCAACACCGCTCACGTACTGCGTGTAATGGCTCATTGCCTGAAGATCTTCTACGGAGGTGCCGGAATCCTCTGCCGCGACATAGCGCCCGCCCAGACTCTCGATGAACTCCGCCATGGCTTGCCACAGCGCGGGACTCTTGTGCTGACCGGGATCACCAATGATGACGGATTTACCCCCACCGAGCGGTAAACCAGCCAAAGCCGACTTGTAGGTCATACCCCGGGAAAGACGCAGAACATCGTCGAGAGCTTCCTCATCAGACGCATAGGGATACATACGACAGCCACCCACCGCAGCGCCCAGACGCGTATCGTGCACCGCAATGATTGCCCGGAGACCGCTAGCGCGATCAGCTGCAAAAACCAGCTGTTCGTGGTCATCAAATGATGGGGCGTTAAACACCGTCATGAAGCATTCTTTTTTTTATTAAAATAGTCGGGCGACTTTTAAGCCGCCTCCACGATCTGTACGACGTCTTCCTGCCCGGAAAGGCGAGCCAGCAAAGTGGCCTGGCGCACCGCAAGCTGTTCACGATTTCGATCTTTCACATGGCCAAAGCCGCGTAGCTGCTGCGGCAAGGACAGCAATTCGCGAAGCAACTCGTATTCCGTATCTGAAGTCGCAGAGGGCATCTGCGCATTTAGCGTAGCAAGCAATGACTCGTAGTCTTTAATGTCCTGGCGCTCTTGGCGCCGCTCAGCGGTATAGCCAAACACATCCAGAGCCGTGCCCCGGAGGCGGCGCAGTGGTGCCAGAAGGCGAAACGCGCTGAGCATCCATGGCCCAAACTCCGTTTTCTGTAGCTCCCCGGAATGAGGATCACGCTTGCTCCAGAGTGGTGGAGCCAGATTAAAGCGAAGGCTATAGTCGCCCTCGAACTTAGCCTCGATCTTGGCGAGGAAAGCAGGATCGCTGTACAGTCTGGCGACCTCGTACTCATCCTTGTAAGCCATGAGTTTATAGAGAGACTTTGCAACGCTCGCCGTGAGGGACCCGCTCTCTGCAGGCCGTGGATCTGCGGCCTGAACAGCAGCCAGAGTGTCGCGATAGCGTTGAGCGTAAGCCGCGTCCTGATAATCCAGCAAACGAGCGGCGCGGTCTTCGATAAGCTCAGCAGTAGTCAGCTGAGCTACTGCGACGGACTCGGGCAACAGCGCAAGCACCTGCTCGGGACGGTTCGCATAACGCCGGCCATAGAGGAACGCCTGTTTGTTAAAATCCACCGCGACGGCATTTAACTCAATGGCCCGCTCCAGTGCCGCTGCAGACACAGGCACCAGGCCTCGCTGCCAGGCATAGCCCAGAAGAAACAGATTGCTGGCGATAGTGTCGCCCATTAGCGTTGTAGCAATGCGGCTGGAGTCCAGAAAATGACACTCGCTATCTCCCACTTCCTCAAGCACCCGCTGCTTCATGGTGCTGGTGGGGAAGTTAGCATCCGGGTTAAGAATAAAGCTGGCCGTGGGCACCTCGGCATCGTTCACCACTGCGTGAGTCCGTCCGTGAGCTACTTTGCCCATGGCTTCATAGGTGGTGGTCACAACCAGGTCGCAACCCAACAGCAAGTCGGCTTCTCCCGCAGGAATCCGCACAGCCATAATGTCATCCTGGGCCTTGGCTACGCGAACATGGGAAACGACCGCACCAAATTTTTGCGCCAAGCCCGTTTGGTTCATGGTGGCGCAGCCTTTGCCTTCGATGTGAGCCGCCATGGCAACCAGCGAGGTGATCGTCAGTACACCTGTTCCACCCACACCCGTAACCACCGTGTTCCAGGGACGATCATCAAGATCCGGAAGCTGCGGCTCCGGTAACGGATCAAACATCATCTGCGTGGTATCAACGCGTTTAGGCTTTCTCAGCCCTCCACCGGTAACGGTTACAAAGCTGGGACAAAAGCCCCGATTACAGCTGTAATCTTTGTTGCAGGCACTTTGATCAATTTGCCGCTTGCGACCCAACTCAGTCTCTTTGGGTACGATCGACAGACAATTCGACTTGACTGAGCAATCGCCGCAGCCCTCACAAACCGCGTCATTGATAAACAAGCGCTTTGCAGGATCTTCAAGCTTGCCCTTCTTACGACGACGGCGTTTTTCGGCCGCGCAAGTCTGCTGATAGACGATCACCGTCGCGCCAGGAGTCTCTCGAAACTCGCGCTGCAAAGCATCCATCTCATCACGGTGATGGAGACTGAGACCACCCACAGCGGGCAAGTGGCCCCGCCACTGCCCTGGTTCGTCGCTCACCAGCGCAATACGCTTCACGCCTTCGCCCTGAAGCTGTTTAAGAAGATCGGGGATGGACAGGGAGCCGTCGATGGGCTGACCACCGGTCATAGCGACCGCATCGTTGTAGAGGATTTTGTAAGTAATGTTAACGCCAGCCGCTACGGCTGCGCGCACCGCAAGTATCCCGGAATGGAAGTAGGTGCCGTCACCCAGATTCTGAAAAACGTGCTTGGTGTCGGTAAACGGCGCCTGCCCAATCCACGTCGCGCCCTCACCGCCCATTTGCGTGAAGGTTAACGTCGGACGATCCGGCATCCAGGTCGCCATGTAGTGGCAGCCTATACCCCCCATGGCCCGGCTTCCATCAGGCAGCTGCGTGGAGGTGTTGTGGGGACAGCCGGAACAAAAATGCGGAACCCGCTCGGCCACATCAGCGGGGCGAGCCAGCGAAAGCTCCTTGCTCTCAATCCAGCGAATACGCTCTTCCATTAGCTCAGATTGAAAAAGGCGACGGATACGCGATGCCACCGCGAGGGCGACTTTGGCAGGAGTTAGCTCTCCAAGGTTGGGTAAGAGGTCGCGACCTTCCTCATCAAACTCACCAACAACCCGAGGGCGCGCCGCCACAGGGTAGTTATAGAGCTGGCCCGTAAGCTGGTCCTCAATAATCGAACGCTTTTCTTCGACCACGAGAATCTCTTCGAGGCCATCGGCGAAGTCGTGCGTCACCTGAGGCTCAAGGGGCCAGGGCATACCCACCTTATAGACCCGCAGGCCAATCTCAGCGGCAATAGCAGCGCCAATCCCCATGTCGTCCAGAGCCTGCATTACGTCGAGATAGGCCTTGCCGGAGGTGATGATCCCGAAACGCGCTTTCGGGCTATCGAGGACTATTTTGTTCAGACCGTTGACCCGCGCAAACTCCCGCGCCGCATAGATCTTATAGCGGTTGAGTCGCTCTTCCTGCTCCATAGGCTGGTCGGGCCAGCGAGCATGCACACCACCTTCGGGTAGCTCAAAGCCTTCGGGAATTACCACCTGAATTCTGGAAGCATCCAGATCCGCTGAAATTGCCGAGTCCATGTTTTCGGTAATCGCTTTGAGCGCCACCCAGCAACCGGAGTATCTCGACAGCTCCCAGCCATACACGCCCAGATCCAGAACCTCTTGCACGTTCGAAGGGCTGAGCACAGGAATAGAAGCTGCGATGAAGTCGTGCTCAGACTGGTGTGGCAGGGTTGAAGACTTGCAGGCGTGATCATCACCCGCTACCGCAAGTACGCCACCAAACTTGGATGTCCCTGCGGCATTGGCGTGTTTGAACACATCCATGCTGCGATCAACGCCGGGACCCTTGCCGTACCACATGGAAAACACGCCATCGTAGCGGGCGCCGCTAAACAGGTTGGTTTGTTGGCTGCCCCAGACGGCGGTTGCTGCGAGCTCTTCATTAATGCCTGGCTGAAAGTGCACGTTGTGTGGCTCAAGCCAGCGACGAGCTTTCCAGAACGCCTGATCTACACCCCCTAGTGGCGATCCCCGATAACCGGACACAAACGCAGCCGTATTCAGACCGCGCTGCTGATCACGCTGATGCTGGAGCATAGGCAAACGAACGAGAGCTTCAATGCCGGTCATATACGCGCGATCGGTATCAAGCGCGTATTTATCATCCAGACTGATGCTTTGACTGACTCGTGTTATGCCGCGAACGGTCTCACTACCCATGGCTTAGCCTCGCGATTTTATGCTGGGAAATTCTAAACAAGACGAGAGAATTTACTATGTTATTTCGCTATCGACTCACAGCATTATTGGATAAAATATGCGTCTCTATAGCGAATTGCACATAACAATGCCGGAAAAGCTCGACAGCACAGATTTAGCCATTCTCGACCTACTGCAAAACGACTGCAGCCTAAGCACGGCGGCGATTGCTGAGCGGGTCAATCTTTCCCAGTCCCCTTGCTGGAGACGTATTAGCCGATTGGAGGAACAGGGCCTGATACGTGAGCGAGTGGCTCTGTTGGATCGTCAGGGTCTGGGAATGGATGTGGTGGTGTTTGCCACCGTGAACCTTACTGCAACCGGCCGCCAGAACCTTCTCAGCTTTGAAGAGGACATCGTGCGCTACCCCGAGGTGATCGAGTGCTACACGATGACGGGAATCTGGGACTATCTGTTAAAGATTGTGACCCGGGATGTGCGCCACTATGAGCAGTTTGTCCGTGAAACCCTGAGCACCAATCCTGATCTGCGGGAGTTGCACTCGCACATGGCGGTGACAGAGATCAAAAACAGCACCTCTCTGCCCCTCCAGACCCAGGGCTAATACCCGAGGTTTACCAGCCCATAACCTCGCGAACCAAAGGAACGGTGAGGGGCCGCTGGAGCTGTAATGACGCTCTATCGAGGCGATCCAGAGCGCTCATAAGATCTGACAGACTGCGACTTTCGCGCGAGCAAAGATACTGCGCCACAGGCTCAGGCAGCGACAAACCCCGTCGCTGGGCGCGAAACTGCAGAATCGATTGCTTCTCAGCATCGGTGGCCGATGCGACACCCCAGGTAACACCCCCGGCGAGACGCGAGCTAAGGTCTGGAAGGCAAATACCCAGATCCGTGGCAGGACGACGCGCTGCTATCCATAGGGGGCAGTTGGCAGCGCGGGCGCGATTGATCAAGTGAAAAAGAGCTTCTTCCCACTCGGGCTGCCCGGCAATCACATCAAGATCATCCAGCGCCAGCAACGCGGCGGACTCCAAGTTCTGAAGCAAGTCTGAAGGAGGAATTGACTGTAGCTCTCCGAGAGGCAAATAGAGCGCACCCGGGATTGCATGACACAAAGCTTGCAGAAGATGGCTCTTCCCTTCACCGACACCACCATGAATGAACTGCAGAGGCTCCGCTGTGGGACGAGTCATACTATCCAGCATCGACCCCAGATAAGCCCGTCGATAAAAGTTATCGAAAGTGGCCTCATCCTGAAGTCCGATCTGAAGCGGTAGCTGGGGAGATTGGTCCATCACAGGCAAAGTCTTAAACATCATCGCCATCACCAGCGTCTTGATTGTCATCCAACGCGGCATAGATCGCGCTGTTGCGGTAATGCACCAGCGCATGACTTGCAAATACCTTGATAACCGCGGCGACCGGTAACGCCACCACGACCCCGACGAAGCCCGCAATCTGGCCACCGGCCATCAGAGCAAAAATCACCACTACCGGATGCAGGCCGATGCGGTTTCCTACAAGTACGGGTGTCAGCATCATACTTTCGATCAGTTGTCCGGCGCCAAACACCAGGCCCACGTACACCAATGGCAGAGGCTCATGAAACTGTAACCATGCGGCGATGAGTGACGCGGTAATTCCGACGATAAAGCCCAGATACGGCACTATGCTCGCAAGGCCTGCAATAAGCCCCAGCAGTAACGCCAGCTCTAAACCTACGATCCACAGACCCACGGCGTAAAGGGCCCCAAGCGCGCACATAACAATGAACTGGCCGCGGAGAAAAGCACCCACCACTTCGTCGGCTTCGCCCACCATCTGCAGAGTACCTGCCTGCCACGCCTTAGGCATAAGACGCAAAACCCGCTCGGCAATATCATCCCAGTCACGCATGAGATAGAACGCGACAACGGGCACCAATGCGATGTTCGCCAAGCTCAGTAGAAGCCCCAATCCAGAGCCCGTAATCCGTGAGACAGTGCTCGCTGTAACCTTACCCAGAGACTGCCAGTTCTCGAGCAGCTCAGCCGACCAGTCAATTTGCGGAAGACTCGCACCCGTCACCAACGTTCGTGATTGGAGCCAGGGCACGGCAACGTCCCGTAACCATGCGTAAACCAGGGGTATGCGACCGACCAGACCATCCAGTTGCTGCAGCAACATCGGGACCGCATAAAACAATCCCACGAGAGATAGCGATGTAAAAAACAGAAAGACGAGAATAACGCCCAACGTCCGGCTCCCACCTCGCTCTTCAACACGATCCACAAGGGGGTCACCTAAATAGCCTATGAGTGCACCCAAAACAAAGGGCAGCAAGATGGGTTGCAAGAGATAAAAGAGTAGGCCCAGAACGGCAAACACTGCAAAAATAAGCGGCCAGCGGTTAACCGGGATCTCTGCTTTCTCAACCAGTTCCGGCAGCGGCTTACTCATCGAATCCACTCATAGAACAAGCCGCTCTGCCCGGGTTCTGTGGGGAGAGGTACAAACCGCCCATCCAGCTCAATAATGCGCGCCAACTGCTGCACATCGGTCTCTGCTTCTACCCGCAAACTCACCTGGTCTCCCATCAAACTCTCGGGAACCACCGTGCGCACTGCCTCAAGGGAGCTCAGCGCTTGCTGTAAAAGCTGGTAGTCATCGTAACTGCGGACACCCCGCAGCACTAACTGGTAGCGCTCATCGGTATCAGAGCTTAGCTTCACGCCATAGCGCTCGGCCAGGGTTCCCGCCACCAGCTCCGCACCGGCGTAGCTGAACTCCAGCAAACTCCCCGCTGTGCTCGAGCGAGTCTTCCATCGACCGTTGTCCAGATAACGCCAGTCCCCCACCCAACTACCATCAGACAGGCGGGCGACACGTCCTGCCAGCAACTCTGTGTCACGGTAGCGGCCCGATGCCTCAATCAATGCGGCAGACGATTGACGCCAGGCCTCGCCCGGAGAAATAACTGCGGTATCGGACAAATCGTACAGCGGTGTCTGCAGTGGCACCCCACGGCGCACAAAACTCTCTCGCAGCACCTTGTCAGCGTCCGGCGCGGCGTCCACAGAGGCAAAGCGGCGGCCTGCTCCGTCGCTGATCACAAGCCAGGCGAGCACCCGTGGACGGTTTGTGGTCCAAAGAGGCAAATCGGCCTCGCGGAGTAACTGCTGAACCGCTTGCTCATCGTATTCCAGGCGGAGTAAGAGCACGCCATCTGCATCCTCCTCGTAGCTGTATCCCAGCAGGAAGCCTTGTGCCTCGCTCAACGCTTTTTTGACTTCCGGGCGCTCTACCGCCTGCGGGTCGCCCGAGGCTTTGATGAGAACTTCGGCAAGACCAGCACTTCGTGCAGCGCTCAGGGAGCGAGAGTCACGACCCTCGGCAACGATCCCTGCACTGTAAATGTCTTCTACCAGGTCTGCCTGGGCTATCCCATGCCAGCAAATAGCAGCCGCCAGAACGAGAAGGCGCGCGAAAATACGTCTGTAGGCGGAAAAGAACATAGCGCTATTGTAGCAGTGGAAGCAGCGCCTTTCGCAGTGATAACGGGAGCTTCGCTCTTTACTGACGGGCAAGGGACGCTAAACTGCGCGCTCATCTTTATCCCGGCTACCGATCATGTCAGAAAACGAACAGCCCACGCCTCTCACCTATCGCGATGCGGGTGTGGATATCGACAAGGGTAATGCCCTGGTGGGTCGTATTCGCGACGCTGTGGATCGCACGCGCCGCCCGGAGGTCATGGGCAGCCTGGGCGGCTTTGGCGCTTTGTGTGCCTTGCCAACCGGTTATAAAGAGCCGCTTTTGGTATCCGGGACCGACGGTGTAGGCACAAAACTTCGCCTCGCCATTGAACTGAATCGCCACGAGCACATCGGCATCGACCTGGTCGCCATGTGCGCCAACGACATTGCGGTGAGTGGTGCGGAACCACTGTTTTTTCTGGACTACTACGCTACGGGAAAACTGGACCTGGATGTTGCTACGGACGTTGTACGCGGCATTGCCAAAGGCTGTGAGCTCTCAGGCTGCTCCCTCGTCGGGGGCGAAACAGCAGAAATGCCCGGCATGTATAGCGAAGGTGATTACGACCTGGCGGGCTTCTGCGTCGGTGTAGTGGAGCGAGACAGCGTCATTGACGGTAGCTCAGTTGCAGTAGGCGATGCTCTGATTGCCATAGCCAGCAGTGGACCCCATGCAAATGGCTACTCTCTGATTCGCAGCGTACTTGAACGCAGCAAGGCGGATCTTAACGCTCCCCTCGAGTCGAACGGGAAGACCCTCGGGGAATTGCTGCTGGAACCCACCACCTTGTATTGCAAGGCTTTACTGTCCCTGCGAGAGCACATCGATATTCATGCAATGGCCCACATCACCGGGGGAGGCCTGCTTGAAAACCTGCCTCGCGTTTTGCCAGACCGGGCAACAGCCCGCGTAGACACGCAGAGCTGGGAGTGGCCGGCCGTTTTCACCTGGCTGCAAAGCGCAGGAAACATTGAGCGTATGGAAATGTTTCGGACGTTCAATTGCGGGGTGGGCATGGTGATTTGCATCCCCCAGGAGCACGCCGCGACGGCAATCGCAGAGTTAGCAAAACACGAACTGGCCGCCTGGCAGATTGGTGAAATCATCGACGGTGACGAAGGCATCACCTTCACGGGATGAACACCCACGGACGTATCGCGATACTGGCGTCTGGCAACGGCTCCAACATGACCGCCATCGCGGCAGCTTGCGAAAAGCGCACCATTCCGGCAAGCATTGGTCTTGTTGTCAGCAACGTCCCGGGCGCGAACGTTTTGGCCCGCGCCGAAAAACACCAGCTACCCCATTGCTGTATTGACCATCGACAGTATGACAACCGGGAAGCGTTTGAAGAGGCGATGCTTGGTAAGCTTCAGGAGGCCTCTATTGATCTGGTCGTCCTCGCGGGTTTTATGCGCATCCTGACGGATCGCTTTATTCGGGAATATTACGGATCACTATTGAACATTCACCCCTCTCTGTTGCCTAAATACCCGGGACTCAACACGCATCAACGGGCTCTGGATGCCGGAGATAGCGAATCGGGTGCCACGGTGCACTTTGTTACACCAGAGCTGGATGCCGGCCCGACTATCGCCCAGGCCCGAGTGAAGATACTTCCCGAGGACGACGCGGACAGTCTCGCTGCTCGGGTTCAAGCACGGGAGCACCTGCTCTACCCGCGAGTAGTACGCTGGTGTGTTCAAGGAGAGATTCAGCTCCGCGATGGAAAGGTCTGGAAAGACGAATCACTCACAGATGATGGGATAGACGCATGACAGCGACAGGCACCAGGTCACCCGCGATCCGCCGTACAGAGAAAACGCGGCGACTCGCATTCACTCGTTTAAACACTGCGCTGCTCCTCGTTGTTTTCAGCCTAAGTTTTAGCAGCGCCCGCGCACAGGACGACCAGAGTACGACGCGTGCGCAGACCCATCGCACACTGACGCCCTACGATGCTGTTTACAAAACATCGACCTCGGGCCTCAGCATTAAACTGCGTCGCAGTTTATCCATGGATGACAATGGTGACTGCCGATTGACCAGCGAGGGAAAACTCCTCGTCGCCGGGATCAGCGAAGTCAGTGTATTCACACTGGATGATGAACATATCCAACCGCGCTCCTATGTTTACCAGCTCAGCGGTCCCGTAAGTCGGCGCCGGGAAGTACATTTTGACAAAGACTCCGACGTCATCCGCAGCCTTTACAAAAAGGAATGGTATGAGCTGCCTAAAACCGGGGACACGCTGGACCGCATGAGCCAGCAGGAGCAGCTGCGCCTGTCTCTGCTCAACGATCCCACGCCACGGGAAGACATCCTTTTTCACGTTGCGGACGGGCGTAAAGTGAAAGAATATCGCCTGGTATACCAAGGGGAGGAACGTCTTGAGACTCCCATGGGCTGGGTGAATACGCTGCACTTTGAGCGGGATCATGATGACCCTGATCGTCAATCCGGCGTTTGGATTGCGCCGGACTGGGATTACCTCATGGTTCGTACCGTGCACGTGGACAATGGTAAAACCACGATCGCCAACCTTATCAGTGCCGACATTGCGGGCTCAGCGGTGAGCGGCTCCAGCAGCTAATCAGGCCAGCGGCAGCGTCACGCCGGTCTGTCCCTGATATTTGCCTCCGCGGTCCTTATAGCTGACCTCGCAGACTTCGTCTGACTCAAAGAACAGCATTTGCGCAACGCCCTCGTTGGCATAAATCTTTGCCGGCAAAGTCGTGGTGTTCGAGAACTCCAGAGTGACATGCCCTTCCCATTCAGGCTCCAGAGGCGTGACATTCACGATAATGCCACAGCGGGCATAGGTCGATTTACCCAGACAAATAGTCAAAACATTACGAGGAATGCGGAAATACTCCACGGTCCTCGCTAAAGCAAAGGAGTTGGGCGGAATCACACACACGTCGCTGTTAACATTCACAAAACTGTTGTCATCAAAAGCTTTGGGATCCACCGTCGCCGAGTTGATGTTAGTAAAAACACGAAACTCATCAGCGCAGCGCACATCGTAGCCGTAGCTGGAGGTCCCGTAGGAGATCACTCTGCCGCTCTCGCTATCCCCGCGGACCTGACCGGCCTCAAAAGGCTCGATCATTTTATGCTCTGCCGCCATGCGACGAATCCACTTGTCAGATTTAATGCTCATAAGTTCTCTCGTCAGTCGTCGCTAATACTAATAGTTGGAAAATCGGCCGAGGCGCTTTGCTCTCCCAGCTCCCGCGCCAGCGTCTGCGCCGCCGCCATGTATGCCTGTCCTGCAGCACTATCCGGCTCGGACACAACAATCGGTGTGCCCGCATCCGTATGTTCCCGTATCGCGCGGGTCAGAGGCAGACTGGCAAGTAAGGCCACGCCGTACTCTGTGGAAATACGCTGGCCACCATCCGCACCAAATATAGACTCTGTGTGGCCACACTGACTGCAGGTATGCATAGCCATATTCTCGATCACGCCCAGAACCGGAACACTCACCTTGGTGAACATTTCTATGCCTTTGCGCGCGTCCAGCAAAGCAATGTCCTGAGGCGTCGTCACAATCACTGCCCCCGATAAGGTGACTTTTTGTGACAGCGTGAGCTGAATATCACCCGTGCCCGGGGGCATGTCGATTAACAGGTAGTCCAATTCTCCCCAATCGGTTTGCTCCAGCATTTGGATCAACGCGCCGCCCGCCATGGGGCCTCGCCACACCATGGGTGTTCGGTCACTGGCTAGATACGCCATGGACATGCTCGCCAGACCATGGGCCGTGATCGGAACAAGTGTCTTACCGTCGCGGGTATCAGGACGCGTCCCCTCAGCAACGCCGAGCATCAAGGCAATGCTGGGACCATAAATATCGGCGTCCAGCAGTCCTACGCGCGCGCCTGTGCTTAGCAGCGCCAACGCCAGGTTCACCGCTGTAGTCGATTTACCGACGCCTCCTTTACCGGAGGCAATCGCGATAATGTGCTTGGCCGCTTGCATGCGAAAAAACTATCCTGATTCCAGAAAGGCGCCAAGTATAGGTACTGCCTTGCGAGCACTCAATCAATGCAGGTGAAATCACCGGGGCCAATCGCTATGATAGCGCGCCTTTAGACGCGGACTGTTTCGCAATGACTCAAGCAAAGCGGCGTATTCTGGTCACCAGCGCCCTACCCTATGCCAACGGCCCCCTCCATCTCGGTCATATCCTCGAGCAGGTGCAGACGGACATTTGGGTACGCTTCCAGCGATCTCGGGGACACGAGTGCCACTACGTGTGCGCCGATGATGCTCATGGCACCGCCATCATGCTCAGTGCTGAGCGTCAGGGGATTACCGCAGAACAGCAAATCGAAACCGTACATAAAGACCATTTGGCCGCGTCCACCGCTTTTGCGATCAGCTTTGACAACTTTCACAGCACGCACTCTGAAGAGACTCGCCAGTGGTCTGAAACCATCTACGGGCGTCTGCAAGCCGCCGGTGCGATACACGAGCGTGAAATCACTCAGGCCTACGACCCGGAGAAAGGGCTATTCCTGGCAGACCGGTTCATCAAAGGAACCTGCCCCCGATGCAAAACACCCGATCAATATGGCGATAACTGCGAATCCTGCGGGGCAACCTATTCGCCCACAGAGCTCATCGACCCGGTTTCGGCACTCTCCGGAGCGACCCCCATAGAGAAACAGTCACGGCACTTTTTCTTTCGACTGCCAATGTTTGCCGACATGCTCAAAGAGTGGATTGCCTCGGGAACACTTCAGGAAGCGGTAGCTAACAAGCTTCGGGAATGGACTGAAGGCGAACTTCAGGAGTGGGATATCAGCCGTGATGCGCCCTATTTCGGCTTTACCATCCCTGGCGAGACCGATAAGTATTTTTACGTATGGTTAGACGCCCCCATAGGCTACATGGGCAGCTTCCAAAACTACTGTGAGCGCACCGGCGTCACTTTTGACGATTACTGGCAGCCCGGAGGAGACACCGAGCTGTATCACTTTGTCGGCAAAGATATTATTAACTTTCATGGGCTGTTCTGGCCGGCAATGCTGCATTGTGCTGAGCTTCGGACTCCGTCGGGCGTCTTCGTTCACGGCTTCCTGACCGTCGATGGCACCAAAATGTCCAAAAGCCGGGGCACTTTCATCAACGCGCACCACTATCTGGAACATCTCGATGCGGAGTATCTGCGTTATTACTTTGCCGCCAAACTGGGCGCGGGTGTTGATGATATCGACCTGAACCTCGAGGACTTTGTGCAAAGGGTGAATTCGGATGTGGTCGGCAAAGTCGTAAACATCGCAAGTCGCTGCGCGGGCTTTTTGCGCAAGGGCTTCGATAATCAAATGTCAGAGAGCTGCAGCGAACCTGAGCTGCTGGCGTCCTTTGCCAGCGCCGGCTCCGATATTGCAAAGGCTTATGAAGATCGCGAGTTCAGTAAAGCCATTCGCCTGATCATGGAGCTGGCGGATCGGGCCAATCAGTACATTGATCAACATAAACCCTGGGTGATGGCGAAAGATCCTGAGCAAGCGGCCGGCGTACAAGCGGTTTGTTCTACCGGCATCAACTGCTTCCGCCTGCTGATGATCTATTTGCAGCCGGTTTTGCCGACCATGGCGGAGAAAGCTGCGGAGTATTTGCGCTGCAGTCTCGATTGGGACCAAAGCAGCACGCTGCTTTTAGATCACGAGCTAGCCAAGTTTGAGCCACTCATGCAGCGCGTGGACCCAAAACGGGTCGCGGCAATGGTCGAGAGTAATCGCGAAGAAACACCCGCCGCAAAAACTGACGGCGCCGATGATGCGAAAACGGACAAGAAAAAGCCAAAGTCCGAAAGCACCTCAGACAACGAATTTCTGGACATTCGCGATTTTCAGAAAGTGGACCTGCGTATAGCGCGCATCGATGCTGCCGAAGCGGTAGAGGGCGCCGACAAACTCCTGGCTTTGAGTCTGGATCTGGGTGATCTCGGTAAACGGCAGGTTTTCTCGGGCATCAAAGCTGCCTATGACCCGGCGACGCTTGTGGGTCGGCTCACCGTCGTCGTCGCAAATCTGGCACCACGAAAGATGCGCTTTGGCGTTTCCGAAGGCATGGTCCTCGCCGCTGGCGAGGGGGACAGCGAGATTTATCTCCTGGCTCCGGATAGCGGTGCGATACCGGGAATGCGGGTTACCTAGCAGCCGCCCAGCGATGGGCTAAAGTTGCTCAAGCCATTGTTTATCAAGGATAGTCTGCCTACCATGGGATAGATGGGTCGAGCGTAGACCGCCGACGAATGGGCGGCACGCGACGGCTCCGTACGTTTATTTTTGCATCCTCGGATGCTTTGGGTGAGGGAATGCTGGCGGACTACTCGCTGCTGCTGATTGGCGCCATTCTGGTTAACAACTTCGTACTGGTACAGTTTTTGGGGCTGTGCCCGTTTATGGGTGTCTCAAACAAGCTTGAAACCGCCATGGGAATGTCCATGGCGACAACCTTTGTGCTCACCTTAGCGTCGGCCTGTAGTCACCTGACGTACCACTATTTGCTACTACCGCTCGGCCTCGGTTACCTAAAAACCATCTCCTTTATTCTTGTGATTGCCGTCGTCGTGCAGTTCACAGAAATGGTCGTGCGCAAATCCAGCCCACTCCTGCACCGGGTACTCGGGGTGTACCTGCCCCTTATTACCACCAACTGCGCGGTGCTAGGGGTCGCCCTTATCAACACCAACAAAAGCCACAGTTTCATCGAAGCCCTGCTCTATGGCTTTGGCGCTGCCCTGGGCTTCTCTCTGGTGCTCATTCTGTTTGCTGCCATGCGCGAGCGTATTGCCGTTGCGGACGTCCCGGAACCGTTCTCCGGGGCAGCGATTGGGATGGTAACGGCGGGTCTGATGTCCTTGGCGTTCATGGGCTTTGCGGGGCTGGTGTAGGCACATGTCCGAGTTCGTCAGCAACTATCCATTTTTAGCCGCGCTGGGGGCAATGCTTGCCCTGGGCCTGGTCTTCGGCTCCATACTGGGATTTGCCTCGATCCGTTTCCGCGCCGAGGGAAACCCCATTGCCGATCAGATCAATGCCATTCTTCCCCAGACGCAATGCGGACAGTGTGGCTATCCCGGCTGCCGCCCCTACGCAGAAGCAATCGTAGCGGGCGAAGGCATCAACAAATGCCCTCCCGGCGGCGAAGCGGGGATTCAGGCTCTGGCAGATCTATTAGACGTAGAAGCTACGCCGCTGGATGCAGAACACGGCACCGAAGCCGAAACCACCGTCGCCTTCATCATCGAAGAAGACTGTATTGGCTGTACAAAGTGTATTCAGGCCTGCCCGGTGGATGCGATCCTGGGTGCCGCCAAGCAGATGCACACGGTGATCGCCTCAGAGTGTACGGGGTGTGACCTGTGCGTTGACCCCTGTCCCGTCGACTGCATCGAAATGCTGCCTCTGCCAAAGACCCTCGCAAACTGGCACTGGGACTTGCCCACCGCCGACGTACGTCCAATGATCATTGCTACAGACGCCGGCGAGGAGCGCGCCGCATGAGGCGTGTTCATGATTTTCATGGCGGGATCTATCCGCCGGAACGCAAAACGCTTTCCAATAGCATAGCGATACGAAAAGCCGCTATACCCAAGCAGTTGGTACTGCCTTTATCGCAGCACATTGGCCCACCCGCGGCCGCCATTGTTGAAGCCGGCCAAGAAGTCCTTGGCGGTGAAAGGCTCACAGATCTCAGCGGTCTGCCCATTCACGCCCCCACGTCGGGTGTGATCGCCGCGATAGAAGAACGCCCCGTACCTCATGCGTCGGGCATGCTCGAGCAATGCATCATCATCAACTGCGACGGTGAAGATCGATGGGTTGAGCTAAGACCCGTGGACGATTTTCGAAACATACCCCCCGAAGCATTAGTGCAGCAGATTTATGCAGCAGGCATCGCTGGACTGGGTGGTGCCGGTTTTCCTACCGCACGAAAGCTGCCCATGGAAAGCAACAATGCGATTGACACACTGATTATCAATGGCACCGAATGCGAACCCTATATCACCTCAGATGATGTGCTGATGCGTGAGCGCGCCGATCGCATCATCTCCGGCATAGAAATCCTCTCCCATATCGCCCAACCCAGTGAGATCTTAATCGGCATAGAGGACAACAAACCGGAAGCCATAGCCGCATTTAAGCTCGCGCTGAACGGCCGCGAGGATATGCAGGTCGTCACATTCCCTACCAAGTACCCCTCGGGCGGAGAGAAACAACTCATAGAGATTTTGACCGGTAAACAGGTACCAAGCGGCGGCTTGCCCTCGCATATCGGCATTCTCTGCCAGAACGTCGGTAGTGCCGCAGCAATTCACGATGCCATCATCCTTGGTCGACCCTTAGTTAGCCGCATCACTACGGTCACCGGCGAGTCGGCTGCCCAGCGGGGCAACTTCGACGTGCTGCTGGGTACGCCTATGCAAGACCTTCTCAGCCAGGCGCAATACCAGCCCGCCCCGAGACAGCGTCTGATCATGGGCGGTCCTATGATGGGAGTTACCCTTAGCGATCATCACTGCCCGATTATAAAGACCACCAACTGCCTGCTGGTGCCGGGCGAGACGGAGCTCCCGGAGCCCGGGGCGGCGCAAGCCTGCATTCGCTGCGGGCTATGTGCCGAGGTCTGCCCGGCTCGGCTGTTGCCGCAGCAACTTTACTGGTTTGCCCGCGCCCAGGACCACGAGCGACTGGAAGAGCATCATCTCTTCGACTGCATTGAGTGCGGGGCATGTTCCTATGCTTGTCCAAGCCACATTCCCCTCGTGCAGTACTACCGCGCATCCAAGGCGGCGGTCCGTGCGCAAAAGACAGACAACGCCAAAGCAGACCATGCCCGCGAACGTTTTGAGGCGCGGCAGGAACGGATGGCTCGGGCTGCGGAGGAAAAAGAAGCCAAACGGGCTGCGCGCAAACGCGCGGCTATGGCTAAGGCCGCGGATCAAGCCGTGGATGGTGACCCCATTCAAGCAGCCATCGCGAGAGCGCAGGCTCGCAAGGCTGCACAGGCCAGTGCACCCGCTGACGACCAACAACTGAATCGCGACAAGCTTGCAAAAATTGACGCCCGTCTCGCCAAAGCGCGCGACAAGCTAAACGCTGATGATGGCAGTGACCCGGCTATGACTGCGGCACTTGCAAATGCCGTAACGACTACCGAGAAAAAGCGTTCCGCGCTGCTTATAGAGATTGATACATCTGACAGCAATGACGCCCCAGCAGTAAATGAGGCAGAAGGCGCGTGAGCCTCCTCGTCGTCACATCACCCCACGCTCACGGCCCCATGAGCACCAGCCGAGTGATGCAGACCGTACTCATCGCAACGCTGCCCGGAGTTGCAGCTCTCACTTACTACTTTGGCGCCGGTGTCATCGTGAACGTGTTATTTGGTGCTTTGGTAGCAGTGCTCTGCGAAAGCTTGGCGCTGCTCCTGCGCAAACAAAAGCTGAAGCCTTTTCTCAGTGATTACAGTGCCGTGGTCACATCTACCCTGCTGTGCATCGCCTTACCCCCCTACGCTCCCTGGTGGCTAATTGTTATTGGCGTGGGTTTTTCGATCCTCATAGCAAAGCATCTCTATGGCGGCCTCGGCTATAACCCCTTCAATCCCGCGATGGTGGGCTATGTCGTACTGCTCATTTCCTTTCCTTTGCAGATGAGCACCTGGGCAGCGCCCTTGGGTATTGGAGAAACGGTCCCCGGGTTTTTCGCAGCTCTTACAGCCTGCTTCAACCCCGGCAACTTTGACGCACAGACCATGGCAACTCCCCTGGATCTTATGCGTCAGAACAAGGGCATGATGCTCTCGGATCTCTACGCCGCAAATCCACAGTTTGGCGCTTTTCAGGGTGTGGGCTGGGCCGGCGCAAATCTGGCGTTCCTCATCGGCGGGGTGTTCCTGCTCTACAAGCGCGTATTCACCTGGCACGCCCCCATCGCCATGTTGCTCGCTTTGAGCCTTTGTGCACTGATGTTTTACGACGAGGGGAGTTCTGCCAGCGGTGGCTCACCTCTCTTTCATCTGTTTAGCGGCGCGACCATGTTCGGTGCTTTTTTCATACTCACCGACCCGGTCTCCTCTGCGGTGAGTAATCGAGGCCGGCTGATTTTTGGTGCGATGATTGGGGTGCTCATCTATACGATTCGCGTGCGCGGCAATTATCCCGATGCCGTGGCCTTCGCGGTGCTGATCGCTAATTTCGCCGCGCCCTTCATCGACAACTACACCCAGCCCAAAGTTTACGGTCACAGCGGAAATGGCGGACCGTGAATGAACTGCGTCAGGCAATAACCCGTAACAGCCTCCTACTGGCAGGTTTTGCCGTGCTCACCGCGCTGCTGGTGGCGAGTACCTTCCTGGGCACTAAAGATCGCATTGGCGCTGCACAGCGCGCCGCCGAAGAAAAAGCACTGCTACAGATTGTTCCTCGAGATAGCCATGACAACGCCATGCTGGACGATCTTCTCACCGCGCCGAGCGGTGATCCTTTGTTGCAACTGCGTGACGAAAAGTCCATCTACATAGCCCGACGCGCAGGCATAGCGACCGCTGCTCTGATCCCGGCAATTGCACCCGATGGCTATAGTGGAGAAATTGAGCTTATTGTCGGCGTTAACCGCGATGGAAGCGTTGCGGGCGTTCGAGTGCTTGCCCATCGCGAAACGCCCGGACTGGGTGACGCGGTAGACCACCGCAAATCTAATTGGATCGACGGCTTCAAGGGCCGCTCTCTCAACGATCCCAAAATAGAGCGCTGGACGGTCCGCAAGGATGGCGGCGACTTCGATCAGTTTACGGGGGCTACGATCACACCGCGCGCGGTGGTACAGGCGACCGCCAGAGTATTGCAGTATGCGCAGCAAAATCGCGCCATACTGTTTGAAGTGACAAGTACCGACCAGGAGTCTACGCCATGAGTGCGGCTGATTACGGCGAACTATCGATCAATGGCTTGTGGAAAAACAACCCCGCCATTGTTCAGCTTCTGGGGCTGTGCCCTCTCCTTGCGGTAACCGGCAGTGTGGTCAACGCAATGGGCCTGGGTATAGCGACCTGTTTTGTTTTGGTGACATCAAATACCGCTGTCTCGGTGATTCGCAATATCACCTCTGATGCCGTGCGACTGCCTACCTTTGTCATGATTATTGCCGCGGCGGTCACCTGTATCGAGCTGCTCATGCAGGCCTACAGTTACGAGCTTTACGAGATTCTGGGTATTTTTCTTCCCCTGATCACAACCAATTGCGTCATTCTTGGCAGGGCCGACGGTTTTGCGCGGAAAAACCCCGTTCTCCCGTCAATGTACGACGGTTTCATCATGGGAATCGGTTTTACGGTAATCTTGCTCCTACTCGGCGGCCTCAGAGAACTTTCGGGGACCGGAGCGATTTTTGCCAATATGGATCTGCTGTTTGGTGACTCCGCTGTAAGCTGGAAGATTGTTTTGTTTGAGGATTACCAGCCATTCCTCCTGGCCATTTTACCTCCCGGCGCCTTCATCTTTACGGGCCTGATCATCGCACTGAAAAACGTGCTCGACGGTGGTATTCAGCGTCGGGCAGCAGCGCGCGCCGCGCCCGTCGAGACGGGCAGCAAGCGAGTCCGAGTAACGGGCACGGTTAGCTAGGACAAAGAGTTCACTCAGAAGCCATACGCAGCGTGTCGAGAATATCGTCCACTGCTGCGTCATCAAGGCCCTGGTTCTCGGCTTCACAACTGTAGGTTATGTAGAGCAGTAGCGGACCCGCGAAGAGATACCATTCGCGAATAGCGGCACCCTCTTCTATGAGCTCTGTCCGAACCCCTTCAAAGCTGCCTCTGCGCACAGGCTCCCAGCGCGATGCGTCCGGGACAAGCTGCTGCAGATCTTTCTCACCGAAGTCACCGCTGTCTTTGTGAAGTTCGCTGATTTCGATGCAGCCGACACCGTCACGATCACCGATGACGATTGCGTCATCCTCCTGCTCAGCCTGCCACTCGTCGGGGAGCAACATACCCCAGTCTCCGGCTTCAAGTACCCGCATGCGCAATCTCCAATTGTCGAGTCATCAACACCGCGGTCTCTGCAGCGACGCCCTTCGTGGCCGGATAGTAATCTTTACGCTCCCCGTCGCGCTCAAATCCCGCAGAACGATACAGGGCCAGCGCGACAAGATTGCTCTCCCGCACTTCCAGAAGCAGGCGGGACACGCCTGACTGCAGGCAGCAGTCTATGACCCCATCCAATAACAGGCGCGCGACCCCCTGACGTCGCGCCGTCGGGGAAACCACAAGATTCAGAAGCGTCGCCTCATCGAGGACTCGGGAGCATGCCGCGAACCCAACCAGGGCGCCTTCCTGCGCAGCAACTACTAACACTCCCAACTCGCCAAGCAGCTTTGCGTAGCTCGCAGGCTGCGCGAACACCGGGGAGTGGGCTCTGTCGATCTCAAGAATACAATCGATATCCTGAGGCCCGGCTTCGCGAAGGGAAACATTCAAGCTTGCAGCGCTGTCCAGGTTTCGCGCTTGAGTGACGGCGTCTTGAGCACCTCACGGGTCGAATAGACAAAACGTCGGGCGCAGGGAAGGCTCAGATCTGCAAGCAAAGCCTTGCTCGCATCACCCAGACAAATCAGTTCTACGCAGGCGTTTTCCTCCAGCTGTCGAGACAAAAAACCCTGCAGTGTTGCGGCCGCCTCATCAGCGCCTAATCCCAGCTGCGCGTTGTCATGGAGGGGCCAACGAAACTCTGTCACGGTCGCATCGTCGTCAGCACCGCTGGCGTGCGTGAGCGCACGGCCCATAGCCGAAATGAGCTGCAGCTGCTCTTGAGCGAGGGCTTCGTCTCCCAGCTCTTCCAACCACAGTCGTCCACCGCTGACCACGGCCGCCAAACGAAAACGCGTTACCGGCATTGAATCAGTCGCCGCCGAAGCCATTCGAGGCTGGGCTTGTGCCTCAGAAACTTGCTGCTTCGGCTTCTGACCTATGGACTCCCGCAGGGCCTGGGCGGCAGCGGAGCTGGAACTGTTGCCCGACGATGGACGTGACTGAGGCGCCCCGACTGTGTCAGTCGCTGTATGAGCAACTGTGCCACCGGAGTCAGCGTCTGCTGCCTTGAGCGAATCTCTTACTGCAAATTTTGCCGTAGGCGCCGCACCTGGCAAGGCCCGGCGTGTGACGTAAGCAGGCACGCCCATTGCGGCCAGATAACGAAGCCGGGTGATTTCCTCAGATGCATTCATGGGCGCAGTTTAACACCGGCCGACAAGGTTCAGAGTAATCTCCAACCGTGGATGCTAAAAAAACGCAGTGCCGAACGCGCAAACCATCGGATGTGCCGAAGCCCCTTGCTGGCGGCAAAGCCTCCGTGATGCACAATTTTCATGTCTGGCATGTACATTAGCTGTCCCTGTTTGGCGAGCCGCCTCGAAAGATCAAAGTCCTCAAAGTACATGAAGAAACGCGGATCAAAACCCTTCACAGCAGTGAAATTACTTTGGCGACATAGCAGACAAGCGCCACTGAGAAGGGTGACCTCTGCCGACTTGGTCGCATCCAACTCTCTGTATTCATAGTGGGACAGGCGTGACGCAAACACGTGTCTGAGGCCTGCAAAGGGTAGCCCTCTAAGAATCAGGTCGGCGACGGTCGGGTAGCGTTTGCAAAGAAACTCACGACTCCCCTCTTCGCGCTC
The DNA here is from genome assembly GCF_965662665.1 of Congregibacter sp. NCBI lineage: Bacteria > Pseudomonadati > Pseudomonadota > Gammaproteobacteria > Cellvibrionales > Halieaceae > Congregibacter > Congregibacter sp. Next base: position 23,861 of record NZ_CBFIIF010000014.1, read on the forward strand.
GCAATAGGGGTTAAGGGCCACCACCTCGGGGTGGGACTCAAAAAAATCGAGCGCCTCCCGTAAAGCATCGACAGACAGTTCGACATCGGGATTAAGAATCAACAGATAACTCGCCGAAGTGCCTGTTAGGGCCTGATTGTGTCCCACACCAAAGCCGGCGTTTTCGCTACTCTGCTGCACAGATAAGGCCACCTCCGGAAGGTCAGCCAGCTCCAGGTCTGACAACAAAGCGGTGACGCTCTTGCGGTATTCAAGGTCTGAGCAATTGTCCAGAATCGTGAGAGAAGCAGGTGCAGCGAGCAACTCATGAAGCGCCCGCAGGCTCGCAACGAGACTCTGCAGCATGATTCGCAGCTGATCGAGATTGCTGTTGTGGAGCACCAAAGACACATGGAGTGTCGGTGCGGTGTGGGCCTCGGGTATCATCGGGCGGATACTAGCAGTTGGATTGGGCGCCTGCATTGAATAGGCGGTTATTGACGGCCACTAACGAGAGCAAAGCTTTGACCAGCACCATGAAACAGCAAAAACAACGCAGCTGGGGCTTTGGCCCGGGCCTTCTCGTCACTGCGGCGTTTGTAGGACCAGGGACTATCGCGACTGCCAGCGCAGCGGGAGCAGGCTTCGGCTACGCACTGCTTTGGGCTCTGCTCTTTTCTGTGTTCGCCACGATGGCTTTGCAGGAAATGAGTGTCCGTGCGGCCATTGTGACTGGCAATGGGCTCGCCACCACCCTGAGGGAAGCTCTAAAAGGGCGCTGGCTTGGCCGCGGCGCCATCCTTCTGGTCATTGCGGCCATTGGACTGGGTAACGCGGCCTATGAATCGGGTAACATCGCGGGAGCCGCGCTCGCTCTCAACAGTATCTCCGAGATCGATAACCGTTATTGGGCGCTCCTTATCGGCGGCACCTCAGCTGCTCTGCTCTTTTTGCCAGCCTATCGCCAGCTGGAGCGCGTGCTCATAGCCCTGGTTTTAGTTATGAGTGCCGTGTTTGTCGCCAGCGCGTTGCTCCTTAGCCCGGACTGGTCTGCACTGTTTCGAGGACTGGTCCGGCCAAGCCTGCCCGACGGCTCGCTCACCACGGTCATCGCGCTCATTGGCACCACCGTCGTACCCTACAACCTGTTTTTGCAAGCCAATGCTGCGCGGGAGCATTGGGCCCATGAACCAGACCGCGATCTCGCGCTATCAGCAGCGCGAAGGGATACGGTGCTGTCTGTGACGCTGGGCGGACTCATCACTCTCGCAATTGTGAGCGCCGCTGCTGTAACGTTTTTTGCACAGGGGCTCGTGTTCTCGCCGGACAAGATCACTACGCAACTGGAGCCGATACTGGGCCCATCAGGTCGCTATGTATTTGCGTTAGGTTTGTTTGCCGCTGGTCTCACCAGCGCTATAACCGCGCCGTTGGCCGCCGCCTATGCCGTCTGCGGCGCGCTCGGTCTGCCAGACACTTTGCGAGGAACCGCATTTAGACTGGTAGCGCTCACCGTTGTATTTACCGGCACTATATTCGCAGCCACCGGCGCCCGCCCCCTAAGCCTCATCGTCTTTGCCCAGGCTGCGAATGGGCTGCTCCTTCCCATCATTGCGATGATACTGCTTTGGATAATGAACGAGCGTGGCATTCTCGGCGATGCCACCAATTCCTGGCGAAGTAATCTTCTGGGTGTCCTTGTTGTGGCAGTGACACTGGGGCTGGGAGCCAACAAGTTAGCGGGGCTGATCGGCTAGTCAGGCCCTTCGCGGGGTAAACTTTGTGTAAAAAATTACAAAAACGCGCTATCGCCATGTTATTTATCATTTTTTCTAGGAATAGCGCTGTATTGTGGTAGCCTGTATAGCGTTATTGATCTCTGTCGTTATAGAGTAGACAGACATCAAGTAGCCTAACCAGCGGGAGTGGGAGCGGTCCGGTACCGCCGAAGAGCGGCTTGGCCATCCCCAGAGGGGACGATAATGATTAAGGGCCTTCGCACACTGTGCAGCCGAAAGGGCGCCATAGGCGTCGTCATGAGCGCTACGCTCGCAGTTTTGAGTGCCTGCGGCGGTGGCGGTGGCAGCGACGGCGGTGGTGGATTCCTGCCGGGCGACAACGGCGACGAGCCTATTTCGTACACCATCACCCTCTCTACAGTCGATGCCGCGGGCAACGCCGCCACTGTCCTAAACGAGACTTTTCCCTTAACGCTTCGCGTGGAAGTAAAAGAAGACACCTTTGATGCTCCTGCAGTGAGCGGGCTGGTGGTTCTTGCTGCCGCAGAATTTGCAGTCATCTCTCCGGCGAACGGCCAAGCGCTAACGGATGCCAATGGCATCGCCGAACTGGAAATTCGAGCAGGTACTACCTTGGGCGCGGACACAATAACAGTGACTGCAGAAAGCCCTGCGGGCGAAGTGACCGCAACCATTGGCGTTGAGGTTTCAGGAGCAGGCCTTAGCCTGGGTTACTTTGAAGGCACATCGTTTGTGGCAGGACAAATTGGCCTGAGCAGCGATAGTTTGGCATTCAGAGGCAGCGCTGTGGTCAGGCTGGCAGTTGTTGATGAGACAGGCACCCCCCCTAGTGCTGCGCAGCGGATTCGACTATCAAGCGCATGCTCGCTTAGCGGCCTTGCGTCGTTCCGGACCATTGGTGATACGAGCACGGGCACGAACACGCTAACCATAGAAACCACCGACGGCCTTGCCAGCGCGGAGTATCTCGCCGGAGGCTGTGAAAATAGTGATGAGCTCACCGCAACACTGATCGATGGAGACTCCACTGCATCGGCGAGCGTTACCATTGCCGGACGGGATGCCAACTTCATTGGTTATGTATCCACGGAGCCGACTGATGGCGGCGATGTCACGGGTCGCACCCTTATTGCACTCAAAGGCACCGGTGGTCCGGGTCGCCCGGAAGTAGCATCAGTGACCTTCGAGGTGCTGGAAGAGGCGGTTGTGCTTGAAGCAGGTGACCCCGCCCCTGGCGAGCCTGGATATCTGGAACTGGTGGATCGAAAGCCTTTGGCGGGCGTCACCGTCAACTTTTCTCTCACCAATTCTCTCGGAGGCATATCCCTTGTCACAAGCTCCGGCGTTACCAACAGCCAGGGACTGGTCGTTGTCGATGTTTCTGCAGGAAACGTCGCCACATCCACGGTAGTCACGGCAAGCTTCGCCACCAGTGAAAACCAGCAGCAAGCCGCGTCATCCAACCAAATTGTGGTCAGCACCGGTTTGCCACAACAAAATGGCATTAGTGTTTCCGCGACTCAGTTTCACGTGCCGGGAGCTCGGGATCTTGACGGCGTAGAATCGACTATCACAGTCAGGCTGGTAGATCGCTTTAACAACCCGGTTGCTGACGGCACAAGCGTGGTGTTCACCACAGAATATGGCGCTATTGATAACTCGTGTCTCACGGGCACCCTAAATGGCGATAGAGTGGACGCTGACGTACCTGAGGTGGGCACCTGCAGCGTGCTTTGGACAAGTCAGGCTCCGCGTTTACCGGTCTTTAACGATGACCTGATTCAAACAACTTTGGACGACAACAGTTATAAGTGCCCTTCTCATACCGGCTCCTTTGGTCCTTGCCCGGATGATTTAGGGGCCATTCGCGGGCTGCGCAGTACCGTCACCATTACCGTGGTTGGTGAGGAGTTCTTCGTAGATGGCAACGGCAACGGTATCTACGACGAGGGCGAGTCTTTCGAGAATCTGCCCGAGGCCTTTTCGGATCACAACGAGGATGGAGTATTCACACCCTTTGCCGGCCCGCAGTGCCCATCACCAAGCTCAGAAGAGAACTGTATCGCAGCTGGCTCATCGGAAGAGTTTATTGACTTCAATGGAGACGGTATCTACAGCGAAAACGTAGATCCCAACACAGGAGAAGGTGTCTACAACGGCAGCCTGTGCCCTCCCGAGGGTGATGGTGTGTTCTGCAGCAGGGATCTGCTAAATGTTCGCGCGTCGATTGTGCTCACGCTGTCGGCAGCCGACCAGAACCTCCAAGTGCTGGCAGCCAAGACACCGGACAGCCCTAGAGTCGCAACAACAATCCTGCTAGAAGGCGCCCTCTACGAAATTTATGTCGCTGACGTCTACAACAACGCACCAGGTGCTGGGACGACACTTACCTTCCGTGCAGATCAGGATTGCGCGATTGTGTTCCCGGAAAGCACTGACAGCCTGGACATTACCGTGCCTGATCTCATTGGAAACACGGGCGCCTATACAACCCGCTTGAGAATTAATGGTACTGGCATACCCGGAGGCGGTCGCATCACAGTTCTCGCGCAAGACGAGGGCAACGCCAACTCACAGATTATTGGCAGCTTTGGATGCAGTACTGTCTGCTCTGATGATCCGGATCCTACCGACCCCAATGTCTGCGACGAAGTGCTGTAACTTCAGGTCTGCGTAGCAGAAAACAACTTATCCGAGCTTAGATGTCAGGATAAGAGAAGGCCCACAAAAAAGCCGATCCTAAAGATCGGCTTTTTTTATGAGCGACCTTAACTACTCCATCACGCTAAACAGCAAAGCAAGCTTCTTGGTACGCGACAGCGTCTGCAGGAACTCTCTCGCCGCGGGCGTATTGCGCATCAGATCGGAAAAACCCGGCATGGCGCTGAAGTCCTGACCATCGAGCTCGATAAAAGCCATGCGCCAGTCGTTGTACTCACGGTTGCGAATGGGGCCTTCCGTTACTATCTCCACACGCTCGTGCCGCGAATCCGTACAGATCTTGTCGAACAAAGCCTTTACTTCCTCGCGAGCGCCTTCCAGCACCTGAAAGAACGAATCCTGGCGGTGCAGGAGTACGCCGGTCACGCCAAGCTTGGCGTTCGTCTCGCGGGCACCCTCAAGAATAGAGAGCATCTGCTCGTTATCCAAAGGCCGCGTTTGCGTACTGACATAGCCCAAACTGTACAAAGTGAACTCCTGCAGGGACTCAACGTCGCCTTCTGACTGACTAACACGCGTGTCGGGTTTCTTTGCCACAGGCCCTCCCCGGCACACGTGGTCAAACCTGCTAGGCAGTGCCGCGAACAAACCCGCAACATTCTGCAATTAGGCCTTGAGACTTTGAGTATAGTTAACTATTCTTGACAAATGAACAGTCAAGTTTAGTTGACACTTTTAGCCTTCAGGCGAAACGACACTAGACTGACTTCAAACCGACAAAGTGAGAGGGACGCTCATGAATGCACCCATGCAAACCGCCAGAATCAACGACACCACAGAACAGGCTGTGCGCAGCGAACTCTTAGCCCCTCGCTTTTACCGGACCGACTATGACGCTGTAGGCAAGATCAACGTAGAACCCGTTCAAAAGCAATGGGATGCGATGATGGAGGAGTACAAAGAGGACCGAAACCGTGCCCACTTTCGGCAGGAATTCGACTACGACGCTACAACCTTAACCAGTGATCCCGAACTGCATGAAGAGTTTATCGACTTCCTTACCAGTTCAATCACAGCCGAATATTCAGGCTGCGTATTGTATCAAGAAATAAAGAAAAACGTCGATAATGAGGCGATCGCAGACCTCATGGGCTATATGGCGCGCGATGAGTCGCGGCACGCAGGCTTCATCAACAAAGCGTTAAAACAACTCGGTGTTGCCGTCGATCTGGGTTTCCTGAAGCGCCAAAAGGAGTACACCTTCTTCCGACCAAAGTTCATTTACTACGCGACCTACCTGTCTGAAAAGATTGGCTACGCCCGCTACATCACAATCTACCGCCACCTCGAAAAGCACCCCGAGCAACGCTTTCACCCGATCTTCAACTGGTTTATGGAGTGGTGTAACGATGAGTTTCGCCACGGCGAGTCATTCGCATTATTGATGCGCGCCCAACCGGAGCTGCTGCGCGGTCACAACAAGCTATGGATCCGCTTTTTCATCCTCGCTGTTTACTCAACGATGTACGTGCGCGATCACAACCGGCCCAAGCTATACGAAGCCCTTGGAATGGACCCAACAGAATTCGATTTTCGCGTGTTTGACATCACTACCGCTATTACGCAGCAAGTCTTTCCCCTGTCGCTCAACACCAATGATCCTCGTTTTCGCAAAGGACTGGAGCGACTGCGAGACATCAGTGCCAGAAGCACAGCTGCGAAGGAACGCGGTGGGATTATTGGACAACTAAAGGTTGCTGGATTAGCTATCTCTGCCGGACTCACCTTTGCGAGACTTTACTGCCTCCCCGCGGAGCATCACGAGCTTCCCGCAGACTTCCGCATGGAGCCCACCTGGTAAACATTGACGAGAGCTGTCAGCTCAGCCGCGCCAGCGGCTGGCGTAGCCTCCAAGGTGTGCGACACCTGCCGCCGCCAGGACCACACCCAACAACTCCGCAGGCGCATTGGATTGGGCCAAACGCAAAGCAATGACCAAAAAGGCGCCTGCAAGCAAGGGTGACAACCAGTAGCGCGGCGGCGCGCCCCTTCCCCGAAAATATCTCAGCGACAAAAATGCTAACTCACAGAGCACCAAAACCAGGATGAGCTCAGCAGCATGCCCACTGGCCAAAAAGCCCGTTAGAAAAGGAAGGATGTCCAAGGGTTCTTAAGCTAGTACGACATCAGGCAGGCGTATCGGCCGCAGCCGCAGCCGCAGCCGCAGCCGCAGCCGCAGCCGTAGCCGTAGCCGTAGCCGTAGCCGTAGCCGAAGCACAGCTTAGGCTCTCGCCAAACCTAATAGCTGAGCAAGATCTTTAAAGAATATCTTGACGTGCGCGGTGGGTCGCTCACGAACCAGTTCCTTCTGGGTATAGGACTGCCAGGTCAGATACTGCACATCGGGATCCCGGCACATTTTGACAAATTTCTCCCGCCGCTTATCACTGCCGTACCAAAACTTCTGAAGCAGACCCAGGACAAAAAAGACCTTTCCGTGAAGCTTCATGAAACGCTTTCTGGCACTTTTCAGCGCGGCGGGATCATGACTCACAAGAAACTCATTTACGGCGTCCGCCGCCAAGCGACCACCAAGGAGTGCATAGTAGATACCCTCTCCCGAGGCCGGTGCAACGACCCCCGCGGAATCGCCAGCGAGAAGCACCGCACGTCCATCGTCCCAGCGCTTTAAGGGCTTCATGGGAATTGGGGCCCCCTCTCGACGAACGGTTTTAGCAGAAGCCAAACCCACATCCTTTCGAAGCGCCGCCACGGCGGCAGTCGCGGAATAGTTTTTGAGCGCACTGCCGGTTCCAATGCTGGCGTGCTTACCATGGGGAAATACCCAGGCATAAAAGTCTGGCGATAGCCGGCCTTGGTACCAGACGTCACAGCGAGTCTCCTGATAATCCGCGTTTTGCTCGGGTGTCGGCGCCTCAACTATTTCGTGATAGGCAAACACACACTTAAGCTTGTCGCCGTCCGGTATGCACTGCGCACCGACTCGAGACTTAGCGCCGTCAGCACCTATGACGGCACTCGCGATCACTTCATGCTCTCCACCGCTGCCGGACTTATCCAGATAGCGCAAACGCACGCGCCCATCATCCTGATAAACGAGCGACTTGTAGGCGCCAATCTTCAAAGTTACTCCCGCTTCTACAGCGCGCTCTCGAAGAAATGGATCAAATTTGTCACGATCAACCATCGCTACATAAGTGTCGCCAACAGGCATATCAACCCGTTGGTCCGCGGGCGAAATCATTCTTGCAGAATTAATCCGCGCCACGATCTGCGAGGCCGGAATATTGAACTGCTCTACCGCCCGCGGGGGAATAGCGCCACCACAGGGCTTAATGCGAAAGCCTCGCTCAATGAGCAGCACGCTGCGGCCCGACCGACTCAAGTCGCAGGCTGCCGTGGCGCCCGCTGGGCCACCCCCAACAACTACCACATCGTACTCAGACAACTCTTTCTTTGCAGATTCAGCGTGCATCGAGCACCTCCACCATAGCGATCTCGCCAAAACTAGGCGCAGGACGCTGATAACCAGACTTTGCGGGCCGTAATCGCATACCGATTACGGCAGCAGCAACAAACATGACCGCCTCAAGACTAAACACAAGGCCATAAGCCACGACCGGGTCACCAATGAATACGCGACTTACATCGATGGCCACCGTGCCCAGGAAACCGCCGAGAGCAAAGGCAATGGCCTGAGACGCACCCCAAAGCCCCATGCGCAGGCCTTCCGCTCCCGCCTTACCGGAGCTAGCTAAACTCATCATTGATGCAATAGCCGCCACGGCAAAGGCCCCGTTGGAAACACCCAGAACAAAGACATTGGCAGCTAAAGGCCAGGTCTCAGGAAAAGCGCCGCCACTGGCAATCGCTGCTAATGCGAGAGCCGATGCCAGGCAGCCGCCGATGGTCCAACGACGCAGCACAGCAGTACTGGCGTTTTTACGAATCATCGTTGTCGCCGCGACCAGAATCATCCCAAGAAGAACACCGCTATGCTGCAAGCCGGACAGCGACGTAGACTCTCCGGGCGTCATACCGAACACGGTGCCTGCGTAAGGCTCAAGAATCAGATCCTGTGCGCTGTATGCAAGCATGGATACAAACACAAAGATCGTGAATCGCTTCGCTTCAGCTTCCCCCCAGACTTCGCGCAATGCCCGGGTAAAGCTCCCGGGCTGCGCACCCACTGCCCCTGGGGTCGTAGCCGTCAGGGGACGCTTGGGTTCCAACCTGAATACCGATAGTAAGGTCACGACCACAGCGATAAGCGACACTGACGCCGTAACCATGACAAGCCGCATGGGTGTAAAAGGGTCCAGATATTGCCCGGCAACACCCGCGGTAATGGCAAAGCCGGCAATCATCATGATCCAAACGATCGTTGCCGCAGCGGCCTTTCGATGTGGCGCAACGTGCTTTGCCAGAGTCACCAGCGTTGATGTCCCTGCGGCACTGGCGCCGAGACCGATGGCAACGAAGGCGAGCGTCGAGACAGCCACGCCCCAGAAGACATCGGAGGAAATCAGTACCGTTCCCGCTGCCGCAGCAACACCGCCCAAAGCGAGGACGATCATCCCCCCTATTATCCACCCCGTTGTGCGACCGCCCACATCGGAACCGTGACCGAAACGAGGTCGAGACATCTGTACCGCGTGGTGAATACCCACCAGTATCCCGGGCAACATCGCAGGTAAGGCAAGCTCCACGACCATGACACGGTTAATGACCGTCGTCGTTAAAACAATGATGGCGCCGAGACTGGTCTGCACCAAGCCCAGTCGCACGATCCCCGCCCAACTCAGCCCCGCCACCTGATTCATAGCCAAGGCACCGTGCCGCGAACCGCAAAAGCGCAGAGCATCATGCCTAAAACGTATAGCGTGACACCTGTACCGTTGTACCAGGGTGCAAGACCCAAAGGATCTTTGAGTATTTTGGTCATTGCCAGCGCCTGCAAGAACAGCGATAGCGTAATTCCCGCGGCAGCCGCTGGATGCCCCCAAAACAGGAGCAGGGCAATCACCGCGAGCTGCGGTACGGCCATCACCACACAGGCGAGTCGTGCCGCCCGATCAGCACCCAACTGCGCAGGTAGCGACCGAATACCGATACTTCGGTCACCATCGATAGATTTAAAATCATTGAGCGTCATGATGCCGTGAGCACCAAGACTATATAGGCCTGCGAGCATAAGTATCTGAGGAGAAGGCATGACGCCGCCGAGCATCACTGCTGCTCCCGTTATCCAGGCTAAGCCTTCATAGCTGACGCCCACCGCAAGGTTGCCATACCAACCGTTAAGCTTCAGACGCAGGGGCGGCGCACTGTATGCCCATGCAAGAGAGAGCCCCAACAGAGTCGCCCAAAACACCCAGATACCCAGCATCGCGCTGAATCCAAGACCCAGCAATGACCAAACAATTGCGTAGTAAAGACCCCACTCGCCCGGCACACGACCCGACGGAATCGGTCGATGGGGCTCGTTAATAGCGTCCACGTGCCGATCAAACCAATCGTTCACAATTTGACTGCCACCACAGACTAATGGCCCTGCCAGCACAACGCCGGCCAGGACCAAACCCGGGTTGTCCCCCAGCGATGCTCCGGATGAAACTGCGCCGCAGACAAAGGCCCACATGGGCGGAAACCAGGTTATTGGTTTAAGAAGCTGCAGGAGTGCTTTGGGCTCAGGAAAAGCGCGGGGAGGAGTGGTTAGATCAGCCGATTGCATGCACTGTAATATAGAACTGTCACTTTAGAGTGTCAATTTTAATTGACGCTTTTTTCAAGGCCCTTTATTAGCTTCCGAGCAGCGACAAAATCAAAGGTAAACCGCGCTGACAAACATCCCAGGCAGTGACAGAAAAAAGGGGACAGGCAATAGCGAGACGGGAGAGCTGCCAGCAACCGCCGACACAGACCAAAGAGGACCTCAGTGGGCGTCAATCACTCGGATTCTTCGTCGCCACCAATATCGAAGCGGCGCAGCTTGGCATACAGGGATTGACGCGACAGCCCCAGCAACTCCGCAGCAGACGCTCTATTGTCCTGGGTAACTTCCAGGGCTGTTTCGATACATAACGCCTCGATGAGATCCGTCGACTCGCGAACCAGGTCTTTGAGAGGTACACGCCCTACCCTTTGGGTTACCTGCTCGATAGAGCTGGGCAACTTTGCTGAGACGGGATGATCTCGCGCCACCCGCCGCTCAACATCGCGAATAAAGAGCGCATAAGCCGCGCCATCCGGCTCGTCCAAGCGGCAGGCCGAGATCTCAACCTCCGCGGGACTTCCCGCCTGGGGTATCAGGGTTGAGGAAAACAACTTAACCACGGACTTATCGCGCAAATTAGACAACAGCACGTTGAGATCAACACCGCTCCTGCCAAGCCAGCGATCCGCGGAGTGCCCGATTACCTGCTCCTCGGCAACCAATTGCGCCAGCTCCAGAAAACTGTTGTTCACCGCCATAATGCGGCCATCGGCATCAGTGAGAACCACCGCATCCGGCGCGTTACGGATCATCTCCTGAAGATAGATTCCAACGGGCGCGCCCACCTTTTTCTCCTGCAGCTCACGGGTACCCATGCGCAGGAGAAAACGCTCCTCCCCCGCCTGCCGCAAAAAGCTGGCGGACACATCGACACGCGTCTCACCGTCGCCAAGCAGTAGGTTGTGCAGCTGCGAACGCCCTACCGTTCTGATCTCAGACATCATTTCCTGCACGGCCCGTCCAGAGTCTGCATCCAAACCCCGGGGAAACACCTTACCGACAAGCCCTTTATCGCTCCCCGACAGCAGCTCAATAGCCCTGGGATTAGCCTCCAGGACACGAAAACTCAGCGCGTCGAGCACGAGGACCGCATCATTGACCATATCGAAGAGTCGCCGGTAGCGGGTCTCAACCTGACGTAGACGCCAGTAATCCTGCTCCAGAGCCTGCTGCGCATTAACCAACTGCTGACGAAGACTGACATCCGAGCGCAGGTCTTGGCCCACAAACAAGATCTGAGGCGCCTCTCCCGCCATGACTTGATACTGCACAGGCAGACCGTCGGGACTATCTTCAAGCCGATGGATCAGGTCAACCCGATCACCCCGCCCCTGGAGAGCCTGAAGTACGGCAAGATCGATACGATCTTCACTACCTTCAAGCAGAGTGTCGGACAGCGAGACACCCACCCACTGATCGGCCAAATCGTCAGGCAGCTCCATACTCCAGGATTCAACACCCAGAATAGTGCCCGCCTCATCCACGGTCAGTGCAAGATCAGCAACGCGTGAGATCAGGCCGGCCAACACGGGTTTCGTTTGCTTGGCTAGCAAGAATGTTTGTCCATTAAGGAAACACGAATGTAGTAACAGGCACCGCTACACCTCATTCAGATGCAGGGCGGGTGTGATTATGGCACGCGTAAAGCATAGTTAACACCGTTGCCAAGGCCCATAGACTTACAGTAAAAACCAGCACCCTATAAGTGTCAATTCTTTTGAACGCAATGATGTGTAAATTATAATTGACATAGGGTGGCGCCAGCACTACATTCATCCATGAATCAGCGAGTGTTGGCAGAGGTCTGCTTAATGGGTTTTGAAAAACAAAGTGCGCGAGCGGGCGCACCGCTGTACACCCCGGAGCAACGGCTACGCCGTGACGCAACGCGCTGGACAATCGTGCAGGGCTTACTTGCCCCCCTGCAGTTCGTGGTGTTTCTTATCAGCCTGGTGCTCGTTCTCAACTATTTGATAAACGGCACTGGCCTGGAGGCCGCCGCGGCTTCAGTGGTAATCAAAACCGGCGTACTCCTCACGATTATGGTGACCGGTGCAATCTGGGAAAAAGTAGTCTTCGGGCAATACCTTTTTGCACCCGCCTTTTTCTGGGAAGACGTCGTCAGTTTCGGTGTGATAGCGCTGCATGTCGCCTACGTTCTTTGCTGGCTCGCGGGCTACGGCACACCCGAGCAGCAGATGTGGATTGCCCTTGCCGCTTACACCACCTACGTAGTCAATGCCGCACAGTTTCTTTTGAAACTGCAGGCTGCGCGCCGTGATGAACCCACAAGCGAGCTCGATATGAGCTTACAGGGCGCACTCAAATGACGGAGGCTGTACTCGCCAGCGACAGTCTTTCGGCGCCAGCTACACCCATAACGGTAGAGCGCGGACAGCGCGCGGTCTTCTGTGGACTCACTTCGATTGTTTGGTTACATCGCAAGATCCAGGACGCCTTTTTCCTGGTGGTAGGCTCACGAACCTGCGCCCACCTCCTGCAATCCGCAGCCGGTGTAATGATCTTCGCCGAACCGCGCTTCGCTACGGCCATTTTGCAGGATCGCGATCTGGCGGGCATGGCCGACTGCCACGAAGAGCTGGATCGAGTTGTGGAAGAGCTTCTGTCCCGGCGCCCGGAGATAAAAACACTATTCCTGGTGGGTTCCTGCCCCTCAGAAGTCATCAAACTGGATTTAAACAACGCGGCAAGCCGCCTACAGACCCGTCACAGCGGCCGGGTGCGCATGGTGGCTTACAGCGGAAGCGGCATTGAAACAACTTTCACCCAGGGCGAGGACAAGTGTCTGGCCGAGCTGGTGCAAGCAAACAGCGGGCAAAGCGATCGTGAAAGCCCGGCTTTGATAGTTGCCGGCACACTTTCAGACATTGTGGAAGATCAATTTCAGCGAATGTTTGACGAACTGGGTATCGGACCTGTTGCATTTTTACCCGCGCGCAGCGGAGACATGATGCCCAAGGCAGGACCCAACACACGGGTATTGCTGGCCCAACCCTACCTGACCGAAACAGCTCAGGCGCTCAAAGGCCAGGGCGCCAAGATACTCAATGCGCCCTTCCCTCTCGGGGCGGAGGGCACCCTTTTATGGTTAAAGTGCGCAGCCGATGAGTTTGGCGTCAGCGCGGAAACCTTCGATGAAGTCACAGCCGCACCCCTTGCTCGTGCGATGCAGGCTGTGAGCTATCAACGAGAAAAACTGCGCGGCAAACGCATCGCTTTTCTACCCGACTCCCAGTTGGAACTGCCTCTCGCGCGCTTTCTTGCCCGGGAGTGTGAAATGAACGTTGAATCTATCACTACGCCTTTTCACGACCCACAAATCATGAGCAGCGAGCTCGCGCTGTTTGGTGACCACCCTGACATGATCGAGGGCGGCGACCTCGAATCGCGCCTGGAACATGTTCGCGAGCTTCGGCCGGATCTCACCGTATGCGGTATGGGAATTGCCAACCCACTGGAGGCGGAGGGCCTGCGCAGCAAGTGGTCTATCGAGCTGATATTCAGTCCTATTCAAGGCTTTGATCAGGCGGGAGATCTCGCTGGTCTGTTCTCACGGCCCCTGACGCGCGCAGCGCAGTTAGAGGTCTAGGATGGAGCTTTCTCTCTGGACTTACGAAGGCCCGCCCCATGTCGGCGCCATCCGCATTGCCAATTCGATGCGCGGCGTACACCTGCTTTTGCATGCGCCTCAGGGCGATAGCTACGCCGACCTCCTGTTTACGATGATCGAACGTGACAATCATCGACCACCTGTCACCTACACAACTTTTCAAGCGAGAGATCTCGGTAGTGATACGGCGGAGCTGGTTCTTAAAAGCATCCACGCAGCCGTTGATCGCCATAAACCACAAGTACTATTGGTTGGTGACTCTTGCACGGCAGAGTTGATACAGGATCAACCTGGGTCCCTTGCCACCAGCAGCGGGCTTTCAGTGCCCGTGGTTCCCATCGAGATGCTGGCCTACTCCAGAAAAGAGAACTGGGGAGCAGGCGAAACCTTTTACAGCCTGGTGCGTGGTCTTCTTCAGAGCCGCGTACCCCAACCGGGCAGCGACGCACCAGAGCGCGCCGACGACCATCAAGTTAGCGTAAACCTTTTGGGACCAAGCTCACTCGGCTTTCGTTGCCGTGACGACGTTCGCGAAGTCACGCAACTCCTTGAAGACCTGGGCGTACGAGTAAACGTATGCGCACCGCTTAATGCCACGCCCCACGACTTGCTTCGGCTACCGGATGCGGACGCGAACGTTTGCCTTTACCCGGAGATTGCAGGACCCACCTGCGACTGGCTACAACGAAATTTTAAGCAAGCCACTATTAAGACGGTGCCTATCGGTGTCGGCGCCACTCGCGATTTTATCGCCGAAGTCACCGAGACACTTGGCATTGAACATACGCCCGATACCAAGGAGTCGCGACTACCCTGGTATTCACGGTCGGTGGACTCCACCTACCTCACGGGCAAACGCGTCTTTGTATTTGGCGATGCCACCCACACGGTCGCCGCCGCTCGCATTGCCCATGAAGAGCTAGCCTTCGAAGTTGTCGGTATGGGAACTTATTCCAGAGAGCAAGCACGGTCTGTTCGCGAGGCCGCCAAGAAACTCGGATTGGAAGCACTGATAAGCGATGACTATCTGGAAGTAGAGCGCGTGATAAGTGAACTGCAGCCGGAACTGGTGCTGGGCACACAAATGGAGCGGCACATCGCCAAACGTCTGGGTGTTCCCTGCGCGGTAATTTCCACACCCGCCCATGTTCAAGACTATCCGGCCCGCTATTCTCCGCAAATGGGATACGAAGGCGCAAACGTAATTTTCGACAGCTGGGTACACCCATTGATGATGGGACTCGAGGAACATCTACTGGCCATGTTCCGGGATGATTTTGAGTTCAACGACGGCGCCCAACCCTCGCATCTCGCGGCCGAAGGGGTCACGACACGGGGCGAAGAGCCTGCCGTAAACGATGCAACGCATAACACACCTTCCCCAGCGAATTCCGGCGAACCGACCTGGGATCTGAATGCTGAGCGGGAGCTACGCAAAATACCTTTTTTCGTGCGCGGCAAAGCCAAGCGTAATACCGAACGCTTCGCTGCAGACAACGGCGTCAACGTAATCAAAGTGGATACGCTCTATGAAGCAAAAGCCCACTTCAGCCGCTAGCGACAAGCTCAACTTCGTCGTTGTCACGCTCGACAACCATGTCACGAGCAGTATTTCTCGCGCCGCGCACGACTTACAAAAAGATGCCCCCGGACTGGCGGTAAAGGTTCACGCCTCCGCCGACTGGAAAGGAGAAAACGAGGCTCTTAAGCGCTGTAAAGCCGACATCGCCAGCGGCGATATCATTTTGGTCACCATGATGTTCATGGAAGATCAGATCAACGCTATTCTTCCGACGCTTCAGGCACGCAGAGATCAATGCGACGCGATGATCTGCGCCATGTCTGGCGCCGAAATCATGAAGCTGACGCGCATGGGTAAATTCAGCATGGACGGTGAAGCGACCGGTGCGGTTGCCTTGCTCAAGCGTCTTCGCGGCAACGCGGGTAAATCAAAGAAGCCCCCCGGTGCGCAGCAGCTCGCAGTGCTTAAACAGCTACCCAAGATTCTTCGCTTTATCCCGGGCACCTCTCAAGATGTGCGGGCGTACTTCCTGACTCTGCAGTATTGGCTGGCCGGATCCGAAGAAAACCTTCGGCGCATGATTGCCTACCTCACAGATCGCTATGCAAGTGACGAGCGCAGTGGTTTTCAGGGTACTCTCAAAGCAGGAACCCCTGTCGACTACCCCGACGTTGGTCTCTACGATCCGGATGCCAAACAGCCCATCTTTGAAAAGTTGGGGCAACGTGCATCTCGAAAAAAGCAGGTTGGCACTGTCGGCCTTCTGATTATGCGCTCCTACGCTCTTGCGGAAAACACCGCGCACTACGACGCTGTCATCGTAGCCCTGCGCGATCGGGGCTTGAGAGTGATCACCGCATTCGCAAGCGGTCTCGATGCACGCCCGGCGGTAGACGCCTATTTCATCAAAGATGGCGAGCCGACTATCGACTTACTGCTGTCACTCACGGGCTTCTCTTTGGTAGGCGGCCCTGCGTACAACGATTCGAAAGCAGCCGAAAACATGCTCGCGTCTCTAGACGTTCCCTATATTGCCGCACATGCCCTTGAGTTTCAGAGTATGGAGCAGTGGGAGACATCCGGTCACGGGTTGATGCCCGTCGAAGCAACAATGATGGTGGCTATCCCGGAACTGGATGGCGCCAGCGTACCCTCTGTTTACGGTGGTCGCTCTGATCTCGCATCGACACAAGCGGCAAGCGGTGATACACACGCCATGTGCCCTCACCCAGAGAGAGTATCGACTCTTGCTGACCGGGCACTGCGTTTGGTTGAGCTACGCAAAACGCCCAAAAGTGAGCGCCGCGTCGCGACAGTGATATTCAATTTCCCACCAAATGCCGGCAACACTGGCACCGCAGCAAACCTGTCGGTGTTTCGATCTTTGCTAAATACCCTACGGGCGCTGCGCGAAGACGGATACACCGTTAACGTACCTGATAGCGTCGACGCCCTGCGCAATGCCATTGTTGAGGGTAATGCCGCGCGTTACGGCGCCATGGCCAATGTTCATGCACTCATCTCTTCGGACGATCACGTTACGAGGGAACCGCATCTGGAGGAGATCGAAGCGCAGTGGGGACCTGTTCCCGGCAAGCAAAACACCGATGGTCGATCTCTGTTTATTCTTGGCGCCCAATTCGGCAATGTTTTTGTCGGCGTTCAGCCAGGGTTCGGATACGAAGGCGATCCGATGCGCCTCTTGTTCGAGCGAGGGTTTTCACCTACCCATGCGTTCTCGGCGTTTTATCGCTACATACGCGAGGATTTTGCCGCGCACTCACTCCTGCATTTCGGCACGCATGGTGCGCTGGAGTTTATGCCAGGAAAACAGTCCGGCATGAGCGATAGCTGCTGGCCCCAGCGCTTGATCGGCGATATCCCCCACTATTATCTCTATGCAGCCAACAACCCCTCAGAAGGCATGATCGCTAAACGAAGGGCTGGCGCCACACTTATCAGCTATCTCACACCACCTATTACCCGCGCCGACCTTTACAAGGGCTTGCAAGAGCTGAAGGAAACCATCGAGCGATGGCGTAGCGGCGCAGATGACTGTACCGAAGTTCGGGCAGACCTCGCCGCTGTTATTCAGGCTCAGGGGGCCGAGCTGGATCTATGCAAGGAAGCGCCCATCTGGAACGAGGGCAACAGCGATAATGTAGAGGCGCTTCGTCGCTCGCTCATCGAGCTGGAAGAAACCCTGATCCCTTATGGTCTTCACGTGCTCGGTGAAACGGGTTGCGAAGCTGAACGCAAAGACATGCTCGCTGCAGTGGGTCAGGCCAGCCACGAGTTGGAGCTGGATGCTGATCAGGTCACTGCGCTGGAGCAGGGCCAAACGGATGTTTTTACAAAGCTTCTTGAGGCTGCAAACCCCGATCGGGACGATCTTAGCGAGGCAGTGCGTTCCCTGAGCCACACCGCGGATCAGCTACACCGAAACCCGGAACTTGAAGCGATCGTTCGCGCCATGGACGGGCGCTTCATCGCGCCGGCCCCGGGGGGAGATTTACTCCGCACCACGGAGATTTTACCCACGGGACGCAATCTTCACGGTTTTGATCCCTATCGCCTGCCCAGTCAGTATGCGATGCGCGATGGTCTTCGCCAAACCGATAATCTGCTCAAGAAACACGCCGAGTCGGGCGAATCGCTCCCTGAAACCGTAGCGCTGGTCCTTTGGGGAACTGACAACATGAAGAATGAGGGCGGCCCTATCGCCCAGGCGCTGGCGCTTATGGGCGCCGAGCCACGCATAGACGGCTATGGACGAGTCAGCGGTGCACGCCTTATTTCCCTCGAGGAGCTAGGCCGACCGCGAGTCGACGTAATTATGACTTTGTCGGGTATTTTCAGGGATCTGCTGCCGCTGCAGACGCGCATGCTGGCAGAGGCTAGCTATCTGGCGGCCTCCGCGGATGAACCTCTTGAAATGAACTTTGTGCGAAAACATGCCTTGGCACAGCAGGAGCAACAGGGCTGTGACCTCGAAACAGCGGCACTACGAGTTTTCAGTAACGCCGATGGAGCCTATGGATCCAACGTCAATCTTCTGGTGGATGACAGTCGCTGGGAAGACGACAGCGAACTGGCCGATGCTTATACCTCGCGTAAGTGTTTTGCTTATGGTCGCGACGGTGAGGTCGCACCTCAGGCTCAACTCCTCAACAGCATGCTCGCTACGGTAGATCTGGCTTACCAGAACCTTGACTCCGTAGAGGTCGGTATTACTTCGCTGGATCAGTACTTCGATACCCTCGGGGGCATCAGCCGAGCGGTGAAGCGCGCCCGGAACGGTCAGGAAGTCCCGGTATACATAGCGGATCAAACTTCCAGCAGTGGCAAGGTTCGAACGCTCGAAGAGCAGGTCGCTCTCGAAACCCGAACCCGAGTGCTGAATCCGAAGTGGTACGAAGGCATCCTCGAGCACGGCTTTGAAGGTGTCCGACAGATTGAAGCGCATGTAACCAATACCATGGGCTGGTCAGCAACCACTGGCCAGGTTGAACCATGGGTTTATCAACGTATGTCAGAAACATTCATTCTCGACGAGTCAATGCGTGATCGTCTTGCCCAACTTAACCCCCATTCCGCCATCAAGGTCGTGAATCGATTGCTCGAAGCAAGCGATCGCGACTATTGGCAGCCAGATCAAGAGAGCCTCGACGCTTTGCATCGTGCAAGTGAAGACCTCGAAGACTGGCTGGAAGGCATCCCCAGTGGAGTAGCAGCTGCATGAACAAGCCCATCAACATTCCGGTACAGCAGGTCGACCCTAATGACAGTCGTGGACTCGACGGTGACGGCAGCTTACAGGTACATCTCGATCCGGATGTTCAGATCGATAAAGCCAAAGTCTTTGCTATCTACGGCAAGGGAGGCATCGGTAAAAGCACCACCTCCTCCAACTTGTCCGTTGCATTCTCTAAGCTTGGAAAGCGTGTCATTCAGATTGGCTGCGATCCTAAACACGATTCGACCTTCACCCTGACCAAGGCTTTGATGCCTACGGTCATCGATGTTCTGGAGTCTGTGGAGTTTCACTCCGAAGAGCTCACGCCCGATGACTATATGTACGAAGGCTATAACGGCGTCATGTGTGTCGAAGCAGGCGGCCCCCCGGCGGGTACCGGTTGCGGCGGCTATGTAGTGGGTCAAACCGTAAAACTGCTGAAGCAGCATCATCTTCTGGACGATGCTGATGTGGTGATTTTTGATGTACTCGGTGACGTTGTCTGCGGCGGCTTTGCATCGCCCTTACAACACGCCGAACGCGCGCTCGTAGTTACCGCGAACGACTTCGACTCTATTTTCGCGATGAACCGCATCGCAGCCGCTATCAAAGCCAAGTCGAAGAACTATCCTGTTCGTTTAGGCGGCGTCATCGCGAATCGAAGCTCGGGCACCGATGAGATAGACCGTTTCAACGACGCGGTGGGCCTGAAGCGCCTCGCTCACTTCCCGGATCTTGACGTCATTCGTCGCAGCCGTCTCAAGAAATCGACGCTATTCGAAATGGACGACACACCAGAACTACTTGCAGTACAGCAGGAGTACCTCAATCTCGCTACCGCTTTATGGGAAGGTACCGATGCCCTGGATGCCGAGCCCATGAAAGATCGCGATCTGTTTGATTTTCTGGGATTCGACTGATGGCCGACAACAGCTACATTCAGCGCCGCTCAGAGATCGAAACCTATTTCGATCGCACGGCGTCTGACGCCTGGACGAAACTCACTTCTAACGCGCCGGTCAGCAGAATCCGCCAAACGGTGCGCGCCGGGCGAGACGAAATGCGCAGCACCCTGCTCTCATGGCTTCCCGATGACCTTCGCGGCTGCCGAGTTTTAGATGCGGGTTGTGGCACGGGCGCAGTAGCCGTGGAACTTGCCACACGGGGGGCCCAGGTCCTGGCCGTGGATCTCTCTGCAACGCTTATCGATATAGCGCGGGAGCGTCTCCCTTCAGATATAGGAGAGGGCCACATCGACTTTGAAGTAGGAGACATGGCCGCCCTCGCCACCGGCGAATTCGATCATGTACTTGCCATGGACTCCCTGATTCATTACGACGTCGCCGACGGTATTGAAGTACTCAACAGTCTCGCACCGCGCGTCAGCAAGAGCATGGTGTTTACCCATGCCCCCAGCACAGTCCTACTGGAAATCATGCATGCCACGGGAAAACTGTTTCCCCGCGGCGACCGTGCACCGGCCATTCAACCGGTGAGTCCAAAACGTCTTGATCGCATGATTGCGTCGCAGAAAACCTTGCAATCCTGGGAGCGCGGACGAGTCGCCCGGATTAACAGCGGCTTTTACATTTCTCAGGCCTGCGAGCTACGCCGTCAGTGAACCTTACGGCGATCACAGATCGTATTTTTCCCTCGGGAGCCTTACTGGCACTGGTTCCTTTTGCGGACGCTGTTAGTGGCGACCTCCCCCTGCCTCGACTCGCTAGGCTCTCGCTGTTTCAAATCAGCGTGGGTATGGCGCTGGTCCTTCTGAACGGCACGCTTAATCGAGTCATGGTTCTGGAAATGGGCCAGTCTGCATGGCTTGTGTCACTCATGGTGTCGCTGCCCCTGTTGTTTGCACCTCTCCGTGCCCTCGTGGGATTTCGCTCAGATCATCACAAGTCCTTATTGGGCTGGCGCCGGGTGCCGTACATCTGGGGAGGCAGCATGCTCCAGTTTGGCGGACTCGCCATCATGCCTTTCGCGCTGATTGTCCTTTCTGATTCGTCTGCAGGCCCCCAGTGGCTGGGACCCTTGGCCGCGGCTCTGGCGTTTTTGCTGGTTGGCGCCGGACTGCACACTACGCAGACCGCCGGCCTTGCATTGGCGACGGATTTGGCGACGGATAACACGCGACCGAAAGTTGTCGCTCTCCTTTACGTGATGCTGCTTCTGGGGACTATTGTCAGCGCGCTCTTGTTTTCCGTACTGCTGGATGATTTCTCCAATCTCAAACTCATCAAAGTGATTCAAGGTACTGCTGTGGCGACGATCGTTCTCAACGCCATCGCCCTGTGGCGTCAGGAAAGCCTTATTCCATCCAGGACAGACCCTGAGCGCCCTCGCCCGAGTTTTTCTGCAAGCTGGGGCGCTTTTACGGCATCGAGCAGCACCCGTCGGTTACTCCTCGCTATCGGACTGGGAACAGCCGCTTTCAGCATGCAGGATATTTTGCTGGAGCCCTACGGCGGCCAAATTCTGGGAATGTCCGTGAGTGCAACCACCGGCCTGTCCGCGATATGGGGTGTGGGCATGCTCATCGCCTTTGCACTCTCTGCCAAAAAATTGAGCTCTGGTTCGGACCCTGTTCGATTGTCGGGCTACGGTGCTGCGCTGGGCTTGTTTGCTTTCGCCGCGGTCATTCTCTCAGCCCCCTTGGGATCTCCACTCCTGTTTAAGATCGGAGCGGGCTTTATTGGTCTTGGTGGCGGATTTTTTGCCGTAGGTACTCTCACGGCCGCCATGGCACTGGGAAGCGAAGACGAAAAGGGTCTGGCCCTCGGCGCCTGGGGCGCAGTACAGGCTACGGCTGCCGGACTTGCCATAGCTGCCGGAGGGGGCATGCGTGATTACGTCACCTATCTCGCGGAAAGCGGAGCGCTAGGCACTGCATTAATGGATCCGGTAACCGGCTATAGCGCCGTTTACCACCTGGAAATATTGTTGCTTTTTGCAGCACTCATTGCTCTGGGACCGCTGGTACGCGGCCCCGGGCAGGTCGGGCAAGGGAGCGCTTTTGCTCTGCATGAATTCCCGAATTGACATAGACCCTGACAGGGAGGAACTGAAATGGGTACTGGAGCTATAACTGAGTACATCGATCTGGCACAGCTGACGCTTTACGCGTTTTGGCTGTTTTTCTTTGGGCTGGTGGGCTATCTCCATCGCGAAAACAAACGTGAAGGCTATCCGCTACTGGATTCTCACAACGAGAACTACCGCGGCGGCGACCTTTTCGGTATGCCCGAGGAGAAGACCTACACCCTGCCCCACGGGCAAGGCACGCGCACAGCGCCCAAGGAAGACCCACCCAGCTACGAGCTCAAGGCAGAACAGCCCGTACCCGCGCCGGGCTTTCCTCTGGAGCCTACAGGTAACCCCATGCTCGATGGCGTCGGTCCTGCCGCTTGGGCGATTCGTCCCGAAGCACCGGATCTTAATCATGACCATGGCACACCGCGCATCATTCCCATGCGTATCGCCGAGGACTGGAGTGTAGAGAGCCGTGACCCTGACCCCCGTGGCCGTCCTGTGTTTGGTGTAGATGGTGAGCAAGGGGGTACGGTGACAGATCTCTGGATCGACCTCAGCGAGCCCTGCGTGCGCTACCTGGAGATAGCCGCCGGCGAGCGTCGAGTGATGATCCCCATGACCTTTGCTCGCATAAAGTCCAACGGTGATGTCATCGCAAAATCCGTCTGCGGCGCGCACTTTGCCGACGCGCCTTCGACGGCTAACCCCGATTTCGTCACGCTTCAGGAGGAAGACAAGATTGGCGCCTACTACGGTGGCGGATACCTCTACGCACTTCCTGAGCGCACGGAGCCAGTGCTATGAGTGTCAGCGAATACGAAGACGAACCGGTTCGCGGACTCCCCGGCTATCTCCCGTCAGATGAGACACTCATCTGGCAGGGCGAGCCCGACTTTAAAGTTATGGCAAGACGGGTTTTCCACGTGCGCAACATCGCCATCTACTTTGCGCTGCTCATTGCTGTTCATCTTGGCGTTCAGGCCATGGGCAGCTCATCGCTTACAGAAGTGATTCTGGGTAGCACCTGGATGATCGGACTGGGCTTACTCGCGGTGGGCATTCTCGCTCTTCTCGCACTCGCTTATGCGCGGACAACGGTTTACACCTTAACGAACAAGCGTCTGGTGCTGCGCTTTGGTGTGGCTATGCCGATGATGGTGAACATTCCCCTTTCCATCGTCACAGCCGCCGATATGCGGCGATTTCCTGATGGCAGCGGTGACATTGTGTTGTCACTCGATCAGAAAAAACGTCTCTCTTACATGATGCTGTGGCCTAATGTGCGCAGCTGGCACATGAATCCCACTCAGCCTGCCCTTCGCAGCGTAGCCAATGTAGAGGAGCTGGCGGCCAGCCTTGCCAGCGTCGTCAGTAGCGCCCAGCCACTGCGTGGCGAAAGCACTACCGTTGAGAGCGCGTCAGATCACAGCGCTGCCTTAAGCACTTCCTGAAGGCCCCTAAGGAGCGCGCCTTGAGCAATGCAATGACACACTCCCCGAGCGGAACGCGAACCAGCACCATGGATTCAGGCTCTCGTATACTTGTTGCGGGCTTGGCGGTGTTTGTGATGGCAGTGCTCGCTGCAACGCTCATAGCGCGCCTCACGGGGTACTCCATGGACTCGGTACCTGAGGCCACTGTTCTTGACGTTCGCGAGTTAGGTTTCCGAGACCTCCCCAATGGGGTGGTCGAGGTATTCGAATGGCAAAGCAAGGACACCATTGCCAGTATTCCCTCTGGCGAGGGCGCATTCCTCCGAGGCGTAGTACGCAGCCTCGTGCGTCAGCGTCGGGGTCTGGATTCCGGCATCGCCTCACTATTTGAACTGACTCGCTACGATGACGCACGATTGGTCCTCTCAGACCCCTCAACCGGCGAAAAAATTGACCTCGTCGCCTTTGGCGCCAGCAATATAGCGGTTTTCGCTGCACTCATGGATGCCCCGCTCCCCAGCGCGGAATCAGATGACGACTGGTGATTGACTATCTCTTAGCGCTGGCCACGGTCACCCTGGCCTGGTGGATCAGTACAGGCCTGGTGTTGCTGCTCAACAGACTCGGTGCGCAATGGCAGCGCGCGAGCCTCCTTGCGGTAACCGCGCTGGTTCTGTTGTCACTTATCTATCTTCCCGGTCGCAGCGACGATCGCAGCGCCGCGGGCGCCCTCCTGGGCTTTGGTCAGGGACTGGTGATCTGGGCATGGTTAGAAATGACCTACCTCATGGGTGTCATCACGGGGCCTCGAAAAACGCCCTGCCCCAGCAATGCCGGCACTCTGCAGCGCTTCTGGCTCGGTCTTCAAACCAGTCTCTACCACGAGATATCGGTCATAACGATGGTGGCACTGGTGATTTTTGTGGCCGGAGATGGGCCCAATCAAGTCGCTGCAGCTACCTGCGTATCCCTGTGGCTGATGCGCTGGAGCGCCAAACTCAATCTTTTCCTTGGCGTGCGAAACTACAACAGCGATTGGTTTCCCGCTCACCTGCAATATCTCGATAGCTATACACGACGGGCGTCAATGAACCTATTGTTTCCCGTATCGGTGACCATCGGCACGATAGTAGCCGTGCTGCTACTCGGCCAGGCGATGGCAACCAATGATCCTTTTCTGCGAAGCGCCAACCTGCTGGTAAGTGCTCTGCTAAGCCTCGCTGTGTTGGAGCATTGGTTTTTAATGTACCCCTTTGGGGAGTCTGTCCTTTGGCGTTGGGCGCTTACTCCATCGGCCAAGCCACCGTCATCGGCACACAAAAACACGGCCGCAGCCGAAGTTCCCAGTCTTGGGGTTCCAAAACACCCTTAGTTCAAAGTGCGCCTTAAAACCATTTTTCTCATGATTTTATTTTCTCACCATAACTTGACCCCGAACCGTCAGGGCGCTATTTTTCATGGTGCACCTTGATGAATGCCCCGATGCTTGGAGTTATTCCGGCTGTCGAGGGGACTTGCACCGTTTTCGGTTGCCCAGTCTCTCCGCCCGTTACGAATCACTGTTGTTACCCAAGCAACCGACCGAAGATCTTCACAAGATGTGCAGAGGAACAGTCGCCATGAAGAGAAGCGACGATAATAGTAAGAATAACCGAAGCGACGATGCCCGGATGATCATTACGACCGGGGCCATGGAACCAGATAGCATCAAACTGTTTGACAGCGGACTTTCCTTCGATCCCGCGGTTTCCCATAACGATTACATCGCAGCCCTGGAAGATGAAAAGCGCAACCTTGGCGAAGCGCTGTCGGTGTACATCCATTTACCTTTCTGCCCCTCTCGCTGCCTGAGTTGCGATCACCAGACCACTGTCAGCCACGATCACAAGCAAATCGACCGCTACCTGGACAAGCTCGAGGTCGAAGTTGAGCTGGTCACAGAACACCTGGGCAAGGGCCGACGTCTTCAGCAGCTCCATCTTGGGGGAGGTACTCCCAATTATCTTTCGGAAGTACAGCTGGTAAGACTCGTCGATATTCTCGACAAGCACTTTACGATTGATGCCCAGACAGAATCCTCATTGGAAGCCAACGCTCAGCGCGCCTCGGTGGCACAGCTGTCGTTACTCCATGGACTTGGATTTAGAACACTCAATCTGGAACTTCGGGATCTGGATCCCACGGTCCAGCAAGCGCTCGGGAGACATCAATCGCTTCCCGTTATCCGCGATGTGGTAGATAACGCTCGTCAGATCGGTTTTGAAACGATTGCCACCGATCTCGTGTACGGTTTGCCCATGCAGAGCGCCGCTAGTGTCCAGCGAACAGTGGACGAACTTTTGGCGCTCGCTCCTGACCGAATTTCCTGCTACACCTACTCCCGCCGTGCCAACCTCTTTCAGCACCAGCGGGCAATTGACTCCGCGCAACTCCCTTCCATCGCGGACAAGGTGGCGATATTTAGTCGCATCGTTGATAAATTCTGCGGCTCTGACTACGAATGGATAGGCCTGGACTGCTTCGCTAGGGAGCAGGACAGTATTAGCGAGGCACATAGAAACGGGACGCTGCACAGAAACTGGATCGGCTACACAGCGCAATCGGGTCGCGGTGTCATCGGATTCGGCAGCAGCTCCATGACGGATCTCTCCAGCATCTGCGTGCAGAACCACGCCAACATTGATCAGTGGAGCGAAAGCATCGAACGCGGCGAATTACCTATGAGCGCCGCTGCCAGACTTAGCCCCAACGTGCGGGCGCGACGTCACGCACTCTCTGACCTCATGTGCAACTTGCATCTCAATGATGACCAGCACACACTCCTCGACCCCAATCAGGAGTACCCGGCAATAAAAGCGCTCACGGAAGAAGGCCTGATAGAAGTTGAGGGCAACAGGCTCACAATGACTGAGGCGGGCCGATACACACTGCATCAGGCCTGGGGAGACTCATCGCCTGTATACCGCTGGCGCACGATCGCCTGACCATGGCTTTATAAGAGGCCTATCTGGCTCTTAGCTTAGGAAGGGCTTACGCAGCTCCGCGCTGGCCGGTGGTCCCACCCAGCTCGTTTAAAAAGCGTTCAAGTTTTGATTGGTAGCGCCCACGCAGTGCACTCCACTCCTGACGAAACCAGGGTGTGAGTTCCGATGGCCTGCTTGCCATCCAATCATCGACGTCCTGAACGCTGAGCCAGCGCCAGTCCATGACCTCTGCGGCGTGCGCAGACACCTGAGCTGATGAGCTTATCGCCCGTGCCAGATAGACATGGCAGAGCTCATGCTCACTGCCGACATCCTCATACTGTGCATGGTATTCAAACTTGTAAATCGATTGAGCGAGTGCATCGACACCGAGCTCCTCACGAACACGGCGCGTGACCGCTGCGTCGATGGATTCACCGCGCCGGGGGTGACTACAGCAGCTGTTGGTCCAGAATCCCGGCCACAAAGGTTTCTGCTGACTCCGACGATGGACGAGTAAGCGACCTTTTTGGTCGAAGAGAAAGGCGGAAAAAGCGCGATGCAAAGTGCCTCTACCCTGATGCGTTTGGGCTTTGTTGCGATAGCCAACAACCTCGTCGTTACTGTCGACAAGAATCAATTGCTCATTGTCAAAAGAGACCGGGGCGCGCATAACGCTCACATTGGCCGTGGCGTCCCTTGAATCCCTAGCTACATCGGACAAGATCAGGACTCCTTCAATATTTCGGTTTGCATGGCACCGAGCTACGAGGATCGCAGACGGCTAAGAAACGGTGCCCACGACCGGGGGAGGCCGTGGACACACTAAGTTGCAATGCCCAATGCGCTAGCTGCGCGAGGGGGGCAATGCTTCCATGTGCTGGGCCGTTGAAGCACCTGCCATCGAATCACCTTCGATCCAGTTGTACTTCGCGGTGCTCAGCAAAATAAAATGAATCAAGATCGCTAACGTAAAAAGAAAGATAGCATTCGCTACCAATATTCTACGAGGATCAAAGATCATCCACATTTTATGCATTACGCATCTCCTTAATTTAAAGCGTTACACCTAGGTGCAGCGCAGGTTCAGTCTCTAAGTCGATCCTTAGAACCACGGTCTCCAGGACCACACCAAAAGGTGTGCGACCACGGCTACTGCGACAAAACCCAGAGTGCTTTTCACATACAAGCTGTGAAATTCTCTGGCCGCACCATCTGAGAGCCCTGTAAGGCTGCTAGATTCGCTCATGGTTTGATTTCTCCCATGTCAACTACGTTTCCCCGACTCGCCGAAGCGAGCTGGGGGCCTTCACAGCGCTGCAGACACCTTACGGGGACTACTAGACACTGCACCTTCAGTGGCATCACCAAGGCGATACCGCTGGAGATTTACTAACCACCACCGCCTGTCGTTGCGGCTGATGCCGACGCTGACTCAGACTCTGTGGCGACCTCAATAAGCTTCTTTGATCCTGCAGATTGCTTTGCCAGGTTTGGGTAATCCTTGAGCATCGGGGCACCATAGAGCGGCTTGTAGGCTCCCTGATGGCAGGTGTTACAAGCGACTTTCTGCGGATCTCCCGAGGGACCCTGACGATGTTCTGGCAGCCAGTCGTTTGTCTCCCAGACAAACTCATTGTTTAACTCACGCACCATACGAATCCCATGCCATGCCTTGAGTCTCGTCGGAGGGCTCTGTTCCCAATTAGCAAAGGCGCGACTGTTATGGCAGTAAGTACAATTCACCCCCAGAGACTGGGAAAAATGCATCATTAGCGAGTAGGTCCACTCGGTCTGCTTGATAGACTTTCTATTGCCTGTGGGCAATGCCGTGTCGCCCGCCATCCGAA
This sequence comes from Congregibacter sp., assembly GCF_965662665.1. Classification (NCBI taxonomy): domain Bacteria; kingdom Pseudomonadati; phylum Pseudomonadota; class Gammaproteobacteria; order Cellvibrionales; family Halieaceae; genus Congregibacter; species Congregibacter sp. The sequence goes on from NZ_CBFIIF010000014.1 coordinate 52,229, forward strand.
TATCCTTTTCACCCTCTAAATACGGCGTAAATGGATCGTAGGGAAGAGACGCATAACCAACACCCGCGACTCCTGCTACGTTTTGACCCGTGGGGTGTGCGGCAAATGAGCCCGGCATCTTCGGAGCATCTTCTGTCACCCACACGTACTCAGGCACGTTGTTACCCCGGTGACAGGTGTAACAAGTGACGCCCGTTGGTGCCGTGTGATTTGCACCCCAGGTCTCGTTAGCACGCTGGGTCATAGCGATCATGACTCGCGCTACTTTTTTGGTGTACTTATCGTCCGCAGCGAACCCTTCCATACCATGACAGTAGGTACAGCCCTCTTCGGGAGATACCCACTCGGTGATCGCGGCCATCAAGCGATTGAATTCGCCCACACTCAGATCGCCGAGCACCTGCACATTTTGATAGATATCTTTAGCCTTGGGTCCCGACGATGGCACCGCCGGGATAGCTTCCGGAGCCTGGTTAGCCGCGACTTTTTCCTGAAAGGCCCCGGGACTGACTACCTGCTCCATACCCGTGCCGCGATAACCACGCTGCACCACTTCGACAGGCGGTTTTTCGCAGCCTGCAAGGCCTACGGTAGCTAATAAAAATCCGACGCCTAATAAACGCATGGAAGTATTCATCACTGTCCTCCCCCCAAGTTGGGATCCACAAGGGGCGTCGCCTCCAGTGCAGGATAAGACGGTGCCACACCATGCTTCACGGCCCAGAGATACCAGTTGTCAACGACCGTGCCGGTCAACAAGATTCCGATACCGCCCGTCACTACCGTGAGAACGGCAAACCACCAGGCCCAGCGGTGGATGGATTCCATCGTGGCGTTAAAGCCCATGGTCCAGCGCCAGAACAATGCCGCACGCTCAGATGCGGTACCTCGATCCGTAATCTGATCTATCTCACGATCTCCGCCATAGCGCGTCACCGCCAAAATGGTTGCGCCGTGCATGGCAAACAGCAGGGTAGAGCCGTAAAGAAAAGCAATGGACAGCATGTGGAAGGGATTGTAGAAAAGATTGCCGTAACGCAAGGAAAACGCCGCGGTCCAGTCCAAATGCGGGAAGATTCCAAAGGGTACTGCCTCACTCCAGCTTCCCATTAGAAGCGGACGAATGAAGCCCAATACCAGGTAGAGCCAAATGGCGCCGGCAAAGGCCCAGGTCAGGTGCTGCCCCATACCTAATGCTTTAGAGCGTCGGTAGGTTCTCAGCCACCAGAGCATAATTGACAACGTTAAAAAGAAACCGGCAATCAGCCACCAGCCGCCGTCATTCAATGGCGGAATACTGAGGCCGTACTGCGGGGGAGGTGGCTCTAATGCCAGCCAAAACAGTTGCTTCACAAACTGGACGGGATCCCAGTTCACTGAGGCCCACATGTTAAGACCAATTATCTCAAAGGCGATAAGTCCGCAAACAATGGATGCCAGACCCAGCGAGCCAAGATAGAAAGGGCCTATCTGCGCATCGCCAATCTTGCCCATCCAGTAGTTATCAACGGGAGTGCCGACGCGGTTTTCATTTTCCGCACCTATAGACACGCCGGGATAATGAGGACCGCGCACCTGAACCCGCGTAAAAATGTTCTGATATTCAAAATTCATAGCATTCCCCTCTTAAGACCAGACCGGCAATTCAAGCCACCAGTTCCACCATTCGGGCCAACCGCGGGTCCAGAAAGGTCCACTCAAAACAATACACACCGCACTCCAGAAACCGGCTGATAGCGCCAGAAAGAGTCCGAGTCGGTGAATACCCAAGGCGCCAATGGAGTAACCCACGTCGTCACGGAAGAAGGTGTTTTCATGCTCACCGGTCTTCACTACGGGGTCATCGTCGCCAGGGTTGGTCACAGCCAAAATCAATGACCCGTGCATGGATAACGCCAGGGTCGTTGTAAAGAAGAAAGTTACCGCGAGCATATGCGCGGGGTTGTAATGGAAATGCAGGTACTGGTAGCCGACGTTAGACACCCAATCAAGGTGACTGAGGATTCCGTAGGGGAAGCCATGACCCCAGGCGCCGAGCAAGAACGGTCTGATCACCACCAGGGTAACGTATGCGAAAATCGCGACAGCGAAAGCAAAAGGCACGTGCAGGCCCATACCAAGTTTTCGGGAGATCTCTACCTCCCGAAGGGCCCAAGAACTAAATGCACCAATGGCACACAACGTTATGATCTGCCATAAGCCCCCTTCCATTAGAGGAGCCAGACCTAGCCCGTATTTTAGATCCGGCGGCGCGATGCTTATCTGCCAGATATTCCACGTGGGACCCATTGCGGCGCCGTACAAAATCAACGCCGTACCCACGACGCTAAAAAAGATCGTAGTGACACCAAAGAAGCCGACATAAAACGGCCCTACCCAGAAATCAAAGAGATCACCACCGAGCAACGTGCCTCCACGTACCCGGTACTTCCTCTCAAAACTCAACATGGACATGCCGTAACCTCCAAACCCGTCATAAACGGTGAATATCGATAGATCTCCGAAGCGATAACACGCATCGGTTTTTTATTTTTTTACGCCCTACCACTCAAAGGCGTAGGGAATCACCGCCAGGGCAACACGCCGCGCCTCCTCAAAGCAGGACTCGCTTTTTCGAGCACTTGCCGCAAAAGGACGGAGTCCTCTCGGTAGCAAACGCGTAAAAACGCTCACCACAAAGAAGCAACTCACGGCCATAGCCAGTAACAGTCGGTAACTTCGTCTATCCGTTTGTCGCACTTGATGTGCCCCCAAATCTACTTCCCCAGCTTTCAGCATGCCTCCGCCCTCCCCGGTTTTGGCTCGCATTTCTTGTTTTGTTCTTAGCTAACACTCAAGCAGGCTCCGCTTCGTCAACGGGGTCTGACTCTGATCTTGCTCGCAGGCTGGCATCAAGGTGTTCAACACCAACACGGTCCACACCTGCATCTCTGGCGCGTCTTTCTGCAGCGTCGCGCAAACGCTTGGCGACGGATATTCGAAGAAGCACAGGCTCTCGTTCCAGCTGTTGCTCGAGTAATGTTTCTGCCTCACGCTCCCAGGCAAGCTCTTCGTTAAGTCGAGCGGGAGTCGCACTGATCTGATCAAGTTCGGTGCCGAGCGGGAGAATATGAAACAGCGCGTCGAACAGCGCATTGCAAACCTCCTGGAGCACATAGCAGGCGCCGGCGTAGCCCATGAACGGTGTGCCGGTGTGACGGCGAACGATGGAACCCGGTAAGGACGCCGGTATGTACATCGTGCGAGCCTGCGTTTCCGCGATATACATGCGCTCGTTGTAACTGCCAAAGACGATGAGGGGCGGGCTCTCCGCCATGGCGGCGCGCACTGCCTCATTGTCTGTTTTAGCACCTGCACATCGAGAGAAGGAGAAGCTGCAGGGCATGCCCAACTCTTCCTCAAGAAAGTTACGCAGGCCGCGGGAATAGGTTTCGCTGGCAGCCACGCCAAAGTTGGCAGTGCCAAAAAAGTCCTGTGTTACCGAGCGCCACAAATCCCACAGCGGCTTGATCGTGCTGTGCTTTTCTTGCTCGATGAAAGGCTGCGGATCCAGGTCCAGCAGTTCGCCCAGGGACTCAAGAAACGCTGTAGTGGAGTGAAGTCCGATAGGCGCCTGTAAATACGGTTTTTCTAATGCCTCGCAAAGCTTGCGACCAAACTCCCGGTACATGCAGACATTGACCTCGGCGTCGCCAAGCTTGGGAACATCATCCAGCTGTACACCCATGGGAAAGGTCAGGTTCACCTCGGCGCCGATACCTTCAATCAAACGCTGAATCTCTGCTACGTCAGACCAGGTGTTGAAGCAGCCATAGATCGGGCCAATGATGTTTACTTTTGGTTTGGCGCCTTCCACTTTTGGCGCGACCTTGGCCTTCTTCCGCTTAGTCTTGCCGTAACGGTCCCACAACCAGAACAATGCACGATCGGCACTTTGCCATTGATCTTCGTCGATGGTGCGCGGCAGAAAGCGTTCAATATTCGTGTCCCGTGGCGTTACTCCGCCACCGATCATTTCGGCGATAGAGCCGGTTACCACCACCGAGGGCCGCTTGGGATCCAGTGACTTGTGGGCGCGACGAAGGGCGCCTTCGGTACCTTTTTGGCCGAGTTCTTCTTCGGCGAGCCCCGTAACAACAATGGGTAACTCGTGAGGAGGTAAGGCGTCGGTGTAATGGAGTACCGAGGTCACCGGAAGGTTTTCACAGCCTACGGGCCCGTCAATGATCACCTGCAGGCCTTTAATCGCAGTGAAAACGTAAACGCTACCCCAGTAGCCTCCTGCACGATCATGATCAAGGACGAGCATTAGGCAGCCCTCCCCGAAGCGCCTGGCCATATACCCGCGCTTTCGCCACTACCCACACCATTGAAGAAGGATTCCATTCGGGCGAACCGTTCTCGATTCCCTACCGCAGTATTAATCACCTGAGCCAGCGAACCAGGGCCAGCGGGGCCCATGAGGGGGCGCGCTGAGATAAGATTGGTGAAGTAAAGCCCGGGAATACCCCGCTCTTTAGCATGCTGAACAACAGGCGTTGTGCCTACCGCAAGGTCCGGCTGAAACTCTTCTACTGCCGCAATGTCATCTTCGAGAGAAGCGCGGTAGTTAACTTGAACACCTTTGGCCTCAAGCCAGTCTCGATCGTCGTCGGACCAGGGTGTTCTCGGACAGGCGGTGCCGACGTAACGCAGATCTGCGCCCGCCTCGACCAGCAATCGCGCAACGAGGAGCTCAGAGCCTTCGTAACCTGACAAGGTAATGCGCGCGTCGATGGGGGCTGCCTGCAGTGCACCACGAATCGCTGGCAGCAGAGCGTTGCTGGTTTTCGCCAATACGTCGGACTTTATCCCGGCGCTTTCAGCAATAGCTGCAAGCCACGCCGCAGTACCGTCATGACCTACAGGCGCTGAACCCACAAGAGTCCTGCCGGCAGACGTAAACTCTCGCGCCGTCGCTTTATAGAAAGGATGAAGCATTGCCGCGATCGGACTAGCCAGAGCAGCATAGAGCTCTCGCCACTCTCGCGTGGGCACTATAGGTCCTGCGGCCAAACCCATGGGTTCGAGCATTCGACCAATCATGATGGCATCGACAGGGAAAATTTCACCGACTAACGCTACTGTCGGTCGACCGACGCTCTCGGCATCAGGTCTGGCTACAGGTCCCTGCTCAGCTTCACTGCGAGCGTAGGACAACATCGCTCCGGCGAGAATATCTTTTGCCTCGGCGTGCGTAGGTACGCCAAAACCCGGCACGTCGATGCCTACGATGCGAACCCCATTTATCTCTTTTGGCAACAGGTCCAGAGGAACGCCCGAGGCCGTCGGTACGCAGAGATTAATGAGCACGATGGCATCATATTTATCCGGGTCCGCGAGCTTGTAAGTCGCCTCTCGCAAGTCTTCGAAAAGCTTACCCGTGACCAGTGTTTCCGAGTCGAAGGGCACATACCCCACTGTGCGACGAGCACCGTAAAAGTGTGAGGTGAAGGTCAGACCGTAGACGCAGCACGCTGACCCGCATAGCACCGTAGCGGTACGGCGCATACGTAAACCAACGCGCAAGGATCCAAAGGCAGGACACATACTCTGCGGCTGATCATGAGGGCCCGTGGGATAGTCCTTGGCGTACTGCTCCAGAATCTCGCTCTTTCCGGCTTCAGCGGCGGCCTTCTTCATCGTGTCAGCACCGGCGTGACAGCCCGATACCGTATCTTTGGCGTCAGAACTGGCTATGACGTCAGCGGGATTCACGGTTGTCACCAAATCAGACATCGTCGTAGATAACCTCCAGCGATGGGCGGTTCAAGGCTTCTACGTTGCACAACTCTTCAACACTTGCGGGCTCGAGAACAACATTGCGCCCGACTGCATCACCGTCAAACAGCCCCAAAAGGTCATCTTGAGAAAGCGCCGTAGGCTGCTGCGGAGGGGCTTCTGCCACCTGCTGAGCAAGTCCCTCAAAGAGTGATCCCCACTGACTCTCGGGCCGTCCGATGATTTCGTAGTTGGCGCTCTTTTTACGGATGTCATCGTCGGCGGGAATGGCAGCTAACTGCGGAATCCCCACCGCCTCGCAAAAGGCTTGGGCTTCGCCGGTGCCGTCGTCTTTGTTAGTTACCATGCCGGCAACGCCCACATTGCCACCCAGGCGACGGAAGTACTCCACCGCGGAGCACACGTTGTTAGCAACGTATAGCGACTGCAGATCGTTGGATGCCACAACAATGACCTTCTGACACATATCCCTGGCAATAGGCAGACCAAAACCGCCGCAAACGACGTCGCCCAAAAAGTCCAGAAGTACGTAGTCAAAGTCCCAGTCATGGAAACCCAGTTTTTCCAGGGTTTCAAAACCGTGAATGATGCCGCGGCCACCACAACCCCGGCCCACTTCCGGACCGCCCAGTTCCATGGCGAAAACACCGTCGCGCTTAAAGCAAACATCACCTACGACAAGCTCTTCACCTGCGGCCTTTTTCTTGGACGCAGTTTCGATGATTGTCGGGCAAGCCTTACCACCAAACAGCAAAGACGTCGTGTCGCTCTTGGGGTCACAGCCAATCAGCAGTACCTTTTTGCCCTGCTGAGCCATCATGTAAGACAGGTTAGCGAGGGTAAAACTCTTGCCGATCCCGCCTTTGCCATAGATAGCGATAATTTGGGTTTTTGATCCGCCATCGTCGGAGCTTGCTAAAAGCGAGCCCTCGTCGTTACCGGGGGTGTATTGAGTGACAGCCTTATTCATCAGTGCATGCACCTCCAGTCGAGGACCATTTTCAGACAGTCCGGATCACCAAAAGCCATGCGGTAAGCAGGGGCAGCGGCACGTACGGACTGATGGTGAGTAATTAAACCGTCGAGAGACAAAGACTTCTCCTGCACCAAATCCAAAGCGGATTCGAGATCAGGTTTCTGCCACTCAGCGGCGATAGAAACTGACACTTCTCGTTGAAATGCCGGTGGGAAACTAAAATTTAGAGGGGCGTGATAGAAGCCCGCAAGAATCACCTGCCCACCCGGGACAAGCCGCGTGATCAGGCTATCGAGGATATTTGCATCCCCACTAACATCAGCGATCACTTTATAGTCGCGCCGCGTATCTGCTTCGGGGGTCATGACCTGATAGCCAAGTTCGCCACCATGACGCTGCGCGTTGGTCTCCCAAACTGTGGGAGCCTCGCCGCCGAGCGCAACAACGGTGCGCGCCAAAAGGCGCCCTAGAACTCCGTGCCCAATAATCAAATCAGGTAAAGCCTGCGGCCCGATCCGCAGAGCTGCGTGATGCGCGGTTGCGGCAAGGGCCAATAGTATTCCCTGATCACCCAGGGACTCATCAATGGCGACGAGTCGATCCGCAGCAACCACCAGATTTTCAGCGCTGGCGCCGAACAGCCCTCGCACGTCGGTGTAACCGGCAGAACCCGGCACAAACACCAGATCGCCCTCTTGCCGCAGACCCGTCGAACCCGCCTCGACCACACGTCCTACCGACTCGTAACCCGGGACCAGAGGGTACTCAAGACCCGGAAAAGCCGGCATCCGCCCATCCCACAACAACCGTTCCGTGCCCGTACTGATACCGCTCCAAAGTACTTCTACAACACAGTCACAGTCACCAGGCTCAATCAACCCAACATTTCGAAGGGCCATGACTCCGGGCTTCTCAAATACGACGGCAGTCGCTGTGCGATCCACCACTAGGACTCTCCCATTACGTCAAATACATTAATTGACTCACTGTGTCAGTTTATATGGACAGCTAGCCCTGTCAAGAAGAAATGACAGACGCTCAAGCAAACCCAATAAACACTCAAGATGATGCCGCCGGACGAGCCGTAAGTACGCGCACCAGCAGAGGCTGATAGCTCTTTCGCTCACGCACATCCGCGAAGCCGGCCGCCTCCAACATTTCACGAATTCTTGCGGGACTGCGGGGCCGCCCGCTGCGCATCGCCCAGAGATAAATATGAAAGTACGCACCCACACCGGGAGCCTCCGACGTTTTAGCCATGGGCTCTGCCACCAACAGCAGACCATCGGGACTCATCGCCTGCCGCGCAGCGCGTAAAAGACGCATGACCGGCTCATCGTCATGATCGTGAAGAATTCGGATGAGGCTAATGACGTCAGCACCCTCTGGCAGAGGGTCAGCGAACATATTGCCCCCTACGGCACTGCCGCGCCCGGAAAACCCAGCCTCCGAAAAACGCTCCTCGGCCAGTACCGCAACATCCGGAAGATCAAACACCCTGGCGCGCAGGCTGGGGAAGCGTCGTAAAGCTTCCATCGCGAACACGCCGCTGCCCCCGCCTATATCCAGAAGCTGTCGTCGCGAGTTCAGGGAGCAATGGGCAAGTACATCATCGGCGACGAAAGATTGGGACTCCGCCATCAAATCGCTGTAACGCTGCGCATTCTCGGCGTCACTGTGACCGGGCGAACCCGCGTAAGCCCAATATTCGCCAAGCGCACTGTTTGAACGATCGCGCAATAAACTCAGTGGCTCAGCCAAGTCTCGGTACAACACCTCGTGATGCCTCACCATGGCGGCAATACCGGGACTCCCGCGACTCGCAGCGCCAAGGTCACCAAGACGCCAACGCTTTGAGCCCGCGCTCTGCACCAGCCGCAGCTCCGATGCCGCTTCCAGAAGACGCTCAAGGCCTTCGCGGGGCATCGCGCAGTCCGACGCCAACTGCTCAACCGTCATAGGACCGCGAGCCAGACGCTCAAACAGGTCCAGCTGCACACAGGCAGCCAGCACTTGCGAGTACACAAAACCAGCGGTGATATCGAACAATTCCCGGGCACGGCGACGGGCAATCCAGCGAGAAACGGGAAATCGAAGCACCGATTGATGAAAAGCAGGACTCCCGAGAAGCCTGTCTCGATGAGCAAGCAGCCAATCTTTTACCGCCACAACGTCACGTCACCCGAAGCGCGGCGAGAGAGAGACTAGTCAGGCAGCCACCGAAGCACAGGCCTTGGGCAGAAAACGCTGCGCCTGTTGGCGCACCACCTCTTGTAGTTCAGCACGACCGGCACAGGGCGGCACGGCAGCCACGCCCTCCTCCACAAGCTCACGCAGGCGACTCGTCGCGCCTTCCAGGCCCAACTCAGACACAGCGCTAGGGCGCTGCAGGGCCTCATCCACGCCACAAGGTTTACCCAATTGATCAGGTGTCGAAGTGGCGTCCTGAATATCGTCAGCGACCTGATAAGCCTCGCCTATCTTGGCACCCAAAGTACGCCACGGCGCGACATCAATCCCCGCTGCTGCCGCCCCTGCGGCTGTCGCGGCGATAAACAGCGCGCCAGTTTTAGCGCGGTGATACAAAGATACGTCGACGACGGGCTCCGACTCCCAGGCTTGGCCAGCGGCTATACCGCAGGGCGCACCCACACCCTCCGCGACAACCCTCATCAACTGGGATAGTCGATTCTTCGCCGGAAGCTGAGGCCTCGCCAAAAGAGCAAACGCTGACACAATGAGCGCATCACCAGCCAACAGGGCTATAGGCTCTCCATAGGCGGAATGCACCGATTCGCGACCCCGTCGCTCATCAGCATTATCAAAACAGGGCATGTCGTCATGAACAAGAGACGCGCAGTGCAGCAGCTCTACCGATGCAGCCGCTGCCGCCGCCAAGGCGGGGGCGTCACAGTTGTTAGCAAGAGCCACCGCGAGACACAGCTTCGGACGAACCCGAGCACCTCCCGGGAATACCGCATGCTGCAAAGCTGCCGCCAGGCGCTTAGGGCAACGCGGATCGGCAGCCTCCGCGATGGCGGAGCGCAAAACCTGCTCAAAATCACTGTCACCTATCGGCATAAGTGGACCCCAGACTGTGAATATTAGTTTACACTTAATGTGTAACTTAGATTAGACGGTCGAGGAATACAAGTAACAATGGATACCCCCTCAGAGCACGTCGCCGTGGAATCGATAGAGATAGGCGACGCCACCCTGCCTCCAAGGTATAGCTCTCGAGCTCCGGGGATTGATTTTGCTCAAGAGGTCACCGACGACGGCTACCTTTGGTGGTATGCGGATGCGATCAGTGACGATGGCCAACAAGCCATGACGATGATCATTTTCGTCGGTAGCGTATTCTCACCCTATTACGCTAGGGCGCGCCGCCGAGGCCCTCAGGCTGCCGAGCATCACTGCGCCTTCAATACGATCATTTATGGGCCGTCGGGCAGAAAACGCTGGAGCATGACCGAGCGCACGGGGGCTCAGCTCAACCGCGACACGCACAGCTATCAACTCGGCCCGAGCAGAATCGATTGGGACGGACACTGCTTTCTGGCACAGGTAAATGAACGATGCACCCCCTTTGCACAGCGCATGCTGGGCAGTATTAGGATCACCCCCTCAGCGCTAACGACGCACAGCCTTCAGCTAGACCAGCACGGGCGGCATCACTGGCACCCCATCGCCCCCATTGCTCATATTGAGGTAGACCTGCCGTCTGTAGGCGCTCACTGGTCGGGCGAGGGTTACATGGACAGCAATCAGGGGACGGAACCGCTGGCCGACGGTTTTTCCGGCTGGGACTGGACGCGCGCGCGGCTAGCCAGCGGTGACTGCGCGGTGCGCTACGAAGCGCGCCAGGCGGACCACGATCCACACAGGCTGTCGCTCCGCTTTGGGCAGAATGGCTCAATCGCTTCAGAAGAGACACAAGAATCCACGTCGCTGCCACCTACCGGCATCTGGCGCGTCGCCAGACGCATGCCCAGCACCAAAACGCTGCCAAATAAACTACTCACCCTCGAGGACACGCCGTTCTACGCGCGCTCCCTGATAGAGACAAGCTTCAACGGTGAGCCGGGGACAGGCATCCACGAAAGTTTATCGATGGAACGCTTCGAGAAGCGCTGGGTACAAACGCTTCTGCCGTTCAGGATGCCGCGCCGGACCTGAAATTGGATGGCGGAGCATGCACTTCGCGATCGCGCTTTTCGAGCTCTGCAAACACGTTGAGCACCCAGTCTATATCTCCCGCAAGACCTGACTGAGGTCGCTCCACCGCCTCCGACGCCGGCAGACTATCGACCGCACGAATGAGATATCTCACCTGAGGCAAGGGATCCGCATGAAGATGCGCGAGGTTTACCCGCGGCGGTATCAGCGAACTCGCCGTGAGCAAGAGCTTGCGATGCACAGGAAGCACCGTTCGCTGCGAGACACTATCACCACCGCGGCGGAGTAACTCGTGACCAATGCCGGCGTATAGCTTTCTCGCCGCATAGATTCCTGGTCGGCAGCGGGCAGGCAAGCCCGCGATGCCGCTATCTGCTCGTGCGTACAAACACTCGGCCGCACTCAGCAAGCGCGCCACAACAGCACCGAGCTGCGGCGAATACTCAGGCTTATCGACAAGAATCTGTGGACTGAGACCCACCTCTCTAAGCCAGCGCATGGGCAGATATACCCGCCCCGCCACAGCGTCTTCGCCGACATCGCGTGCAATGTTGGTCAGCTGCATGGCCACGCCCAAGTCAGCCGCGCGTGCCAACATACCAGGGTCGCGAACACCCATAAGAATAGCCATCATCACGCCGACGGAGCCCGCGACGCGAACCCCGTAGCCATAGACACTCCCCAAATCCTTGTAGGCTCGCGACTGCACATCCCAGGCAAAACCCTGGAGCAATGCTTCGAGCAGCTCCCGGGGCAGCGCATGATCACGAACCACGCGTGCCAGCGCCCGGTCCACGACGTTACCTGGAAGCTCTTCGCCATAGACGGCGTCAAGTCGCTCCCGAAAAATCGCCAGCTCTGCCAGAGGGTCTTCGCCATCATCAATGGCATCATCAGCCTCTCGGCAGAAGGCGTACAACGCGTACACAGCGCCTCGCAGCGCCAAAGGCAGCAGATGCGAGGCAAGAAAAAATGATTTCGAACCAGTGCGAATCATGGCTCGACAGTGCGCGGTATCAGAGCGCGCATCGGCCGGAATTGCTTCCCGGGAACGCAGCGGCACAGACCCCGCTCCTGACGTCGCCTCAAGCATAAGTTTTTGCATGCGGGACCACCCGGTCCAGCACCTTTGCAGAGGTGATCACGCCGGGAATGCCTGCCCCGGGATGTGTTCCCGCACCAACCAGGTAGAGACCTTTGACATCTTCGCTTACGTTGTGGGGCCTGAACCACGCACTTTGCGTGAGCTTTGGCTCAAAGCTGAATGCGCAACCCCGAAACGCAAGCAATCGACTCTGGAAATCCAGCGGCGTCATCAACAGCGAGGTTTTCACATGCTGCGAAAAACCCGGTAAAACGGTCTCCTCGAGGCGCTTTTGGATAGCCAAACGGAAGGGCTCGGCATGCGCCTCCCAATCCGTACCGCTTTCAAGATGCGGCACCGGCGCGAGAACATAAAAGGTGTCGCAACCCTCTGGCGCCAAACTGGAATCCAACTCGGTGGGTCGATGCAGGTACAAACTAAAGTCATCAGCCAGATGGTGATGCTTGAAAATATCATCAAGCAAACCCTTGTACCTTGGACCCAACAGGACCGAGTGCTGCGGCACATCTTCGTAGCGCTTATCCGTTCCGAAATACCATACAAACAAGCCCGAGGAGAAACTGGATCGCTCAATCTTGCGATCGGTCCAGTGCTTGCGATGCTTAGGACGCACAAGATGGCGATAGGTCCATGCAGCATCGGCGTTAGAAACTACGATATCTGCGTCGAGCACCTCTCCGGAAGCAAGACGCACGCCCCGCGCCTCGCCGCTCTCTACCAATATCTCATCAACCTCAGCATTGCAGCGCAAAACCGCACCCTGAGACTGCATCAGAGAGACCATCGCATCAACGAGAGCCCCCGTCCCACCCATCGCAGAGTGCACGCCATGCTTTTGTTCAAGGTGTGAAATCAGCGCATAAACAGCGGTCACAGAGTAGGGGTTACCGCCAATCAGCAGCGGATGAAAACTAAGCACGGTTTGCAGTTTTGGGCTTTTGACATGTGCCCGGACCAGAGAGTGCAGGCTACGCAGACCCTGCATTTTCAGCATCTCGGGAATCACTTTGAGCATGTCAGTAATCTTGGTAAAGGGCATATCGCCCATTTGCTCGTAACCCAGGCGATAGGCTGTGGCGCTGGCTTTCAGAAAACGCTCGTAGCCATCAAGATCTTCCGGCGCGATGCGACGTATTTCTGCCCGCATCTGCTCGGGGTCGCCCGTGTAGTCGAAGGTATCCCCGTCATCAAAGCGCAGCCGGAAAAACGGCTTCATGGCACGAAGATCAACGTCATCACTGAATGTTTTGCCGCAGATTGCCCACAGCTCCTCGAGCAAAAACGGAGCAGTGATAATTGTCGGACCCGCGTCAAAGGTGAACCCATCCTGACGAAATACATAAGCCCGACCGCCTGGCGCATCAAGCTTTTCGAGGACAGTGACGCGATAACCTCGAACCGCGAGACGTGTAGCAGCAGCAAGGCCACCAAAACCGCTGCCAATCACAATAGCGTGGGGGGCTGCACCCGTTGGTAGCGCAGAATCGGGCATCACAACACTGTTCACTATAAATTACACTTTGAGTGTCTAATTTGTTTTACAGCATAGCAGCAAGTTTCAGGCTTGCACAAACAAAAGCCTGCGCCTTAGGAACCCAGCGCCTGAAAAACAGCGCCAATCTGCTTAGCGAACCAGTCTGGGCTTTCTTCGTGTCCGAGATGACCGAGGCCTTCTATACGCCTCAATACGGACCCCGGGACGCGCCTGGCCAATTCCTCACCCTGCGCCGGCACAACCACAGAGTCGTTGTCGCAAACCAACAAGGTTAAATCCGGGTTCAGGCGATCAAGGTTTGCTTCAAGCTGAGCAAGATCCCAATTAGCCATCATTCGCAAAGTCGCGGCGACGTGTCGGGAGTTACCTAAAAGCTCGCGGTAGCAGCGAATCATCTCCGCGGGCGTATTGGAGCCTGTTTGACGCAGCATGCGCTCAACCGGTTTGCGGGGCACGGCATGCAAAGAGACCAGCTGTGTAAAAACCGGGGAAGCCGAAAGGAGTTGTGCTGCCTTGCTAAAGATGGGTGCGGCGGCTCTACCAAAGGGCAGCATTGCGCCGTTGATACTCACGACTGCACCGGGATCAAGAGAGCCTCGCAGACACAGGCTCGCAGCTATTGCGGCCCCCGCGGAGTGCCCTGCTATCACCACAGGGTTTGCATCAAGCTCGTTCATAAGAGCACCAATGGCCTGGGACATTCCCGCCAAAGAACACTGCTCTGCCGGTGCCAGCTGCGTAAACCCCTGCCCCGGTAGATCGGGCGCAATAACGCGAAAATCCTGTTCAAGCAAACGAGCCATGGGCACCCAGGAGTGGGAGGAAGCGCCGGTACCGTGCAATAACAATAAATCAGGACCCGCTCCGCGGACCTGCACATGCCAACGTAAGCCTGCAGCATCGACAAACCGGCTATAGCTCGCGTCGGGCCAGTCCGAGGGCAGGTCATAAGCAGTCACGGTTTTAAGTCACGACCTGACGAACCACAGCTTGTAACTGCTCGGCGTCGGCATTGGGAAGCGGCAGATACATAGCGCCCAGGTTTTCTGCGAGCTCGGCTGCAGACCGATGGGGACGTGGCGAAGTATCAATCACCATTCCCGCAGCGGCACTCGTTAAACGCAGCTTTTGAGCGGCGCTCAGTGCGTCCGCAAGCGCTGGCTCACGTCCCGTACTGCCATCGCGACACACATTACCGCGGCCGTCGGTGAGCATCACGTAAGCGGGTGTCGCACCGCGACGATCCAGCATCTCAAGCAGCTCCGCGGTAGCATCTATCCCTGCCGCAAGAGGTGTCCCCCCTCCCCCAGGCAGTGCCGACAAGCTGCGCTTCGCCCTGACGAGTGAGCGTGTCGGCGGCAAAAGGAGTTCCGCACTGTCACCTCGAAAGGCTATCAACGCGACCTCGTCGCGGCGCACGTAGCAATCCGCCAAGAGTAATTCCACGGCACCCTTGGCCTCAGCCAGACGATAAAGCGCCGAAGAGCCCGATGCATCGACCACAAACACCGTGACGCTCTGGGACCTTTGACGAAAACGCACGATGCGAAAATCTTCGGCCTGCACGCGCAAACGCGCGCCACCGGTGGGGGCTCCACGCAGGCGCTGCCACGGTGCAGCCGTGCGCAAGGTTGCCATAACGTCGAGCCTGGCGCCGCTACGCGGGTCGCCTGGAAGGCTGCCCATGGGACGCCCCCGCATTTTGGCACGCTGTCGGGCACCCGATTTTCCACTGGCGCTGTTTCGCCGCGTTCGCACCGCGCCGCTCAACAGCTTCGCTAACAAATCAGGCGGCAGCAGGGCCTGCGCCGCCTCGAGGAGACGCTCCTCATCCAGGGGGTCCAACTCCTGAGGCGACTGCTCTGGCTCGTCATTAGAGGATTCTTCTTTAGACGCATCGTCACGCGGCGCCTCCGGCGGTGAACTCTCAGAATCCGTTGCCTGCTCTCCTTCTTCGACGGACTCCTCTGTATCGGCCTCCGGCTCATCACTTGCAGGCAGTTGCGTCGCCAGGGGCAGAAGCACAAGTCGTAAGACCTGCTCCAGCTGTTCGTCGGTAACACTATGCTGTCCTGCCAGGGCGGCTAACACCCGAGCAGTTCGCGCCGCCAACAGCGCTGCTCTCGGGGAGTCGATCCCCAGGGCCAGCGTCGCCTGACAAATACTGCCCAGAGCTTCGTCACCAAGCTCCACCAGCGCGAGACCCTCTCGCGCGCTGAGAATGTCCTCGAAGGTCCAGGGAAAATCATCAATCGCTCCGATAGGCAAAGGAGTGAGATCGATCTGCAGTGCCAGACGCTCAACGAGAGCCGTGGAAAGTGCCTCGTCGTCAACGCCTTCGTCCAAGGCGATCAAAGAAAGACGACATGCATGCTGCGCCGCAATTCCTTCGCGCTCGAGCCGCAGCACTGGCTCATCGAGAAGTGCCGCAAGCGGCGCGACGACAGATGTCGGCGCGCGCTCAGCCATGCTCAACAACACGACGCCGCCACTGCTCTCCACCAGTAGGCCCCGTCCTGCTACCGGAGAACCTGTTCGCAACGTGGCCGCCAAATCCAGACCACCCAGCAAGCGAGACTCACTGCAATGCAGGGGGATCTTTCGCCAGGGTGTGTCAGCGGGCAACAAGGCCCGGCATTGCTCCAGCCAAAAATCACGTACCGGGCCGGGGCGCCCTTTCAGACGTATGCCACCGATATCGTGACCCCCAACCGCCACACATGCTGCAGCCAACGCCGCATCATCCCAGCGGGCGAGCTGTTCATCAGTAGCCGGAATGGTCAATCGAAGAGTGCCGAAAGCGCCTTGTCGATGCGCGCCGTCGAACCCGATTCATCCAGTGGATCCCGTCGCAAACGATGTCGCAGCACAGATGGCGCCAGAGCACGCATATCCGCCATCGTTGCCACCTCGCGACCCGCAAGCGCCGCTTGCGCCCGCGCCGTTCTTACCAGGGTGAGCTCGCCGCGAAGGCCGTCAGTACCCAGCGCCAGACACAGCGTCGCCGCCGCCTCCAGTACGTCATCAGCCACATCGACAGTGTCCAGAGACTCCCGCGCCTTTTGCAGTTGGCGCCGCACTCGACCCTCTTTGCGCTGTTGCTGCTTTACAAAGCCCTCAGGGTCGCGCTCAAAAGCATCGCGCTGTCTGACAATCTCAACTCGCGTAGCCACGTCCTGAGGTGTCTTAACCTCCACAGACATACCAAACCGATCCAACAACTGCGGCCGCAACTCACCCTCTTCCGGGTTGCCGCTACCAACGAGAACGAATCGGGCTGGATGGCGCACACTCAAACCCTCACGCTCCACCACGTTCTCGCCGCTGGCAGCAACATCCAGCAACGAGTCGACGATGTGATCTTCGAGAAGGTTCACCTCATCAATATAGAGAAACCCGCGATGCGCCCGTGCCAGCAGCCCGGCCTCAAAAGCTTTCTCGCCGTCGTGGAGCGCACGCTCCAGATCCAAAGCGCCAATCACTCGGTCTTCGGTCGCCCCGAGGGGCAAGTCCACAACGGGAATGGGCGAGGCGCGAGATTTCAAGTTTTTGGCGCCCGATTCGCAGCGCGCACATAAACCAGCCGGTGTTAGCTCGGGGTCACAATTAAAGGAACAACCCTCAACCATGGGGATTTTGGGCATCAATGCGGCGAGGGCGCGAATTGCCGTGGATTTGCCCGTACCCCTGTCTCCAAACACGAGGACACCACCGATAGAGGGATCGACCGCGGCCACGAGTAATGCGGTTTTCATTTCGTCCTGGCCAACAATCGCCGTAAATGGAAAGGCTCTCGCCATAGTTATTCTGTCCAGTAGGTTCACGGAAGACGTCAGAAATGACAACGCCTATGTAAGCCCAAGCTTACACGATAGATTTACAAAATGGATGTTGCTGGCGAAAGCGAAATGGCTCTATTTGATGTTTTCCCAGAAATTCTCCAGCGCCGCCTGAGTCAGCTGCGGCTCTTCAAACTGCGGCAAACCGAGAGTCCCCGGGATTCTGGTCAGCCGCCAGTTCTCACGCCCTTGAGCAAGCTCATCAAGATAATCAAAACCAATATTCGGGTCCTCGTCATAAAGCACCAATACGGGCAGTTGCTGGGGTTCGTAGAGATCTCCCACCGCGTCGGGAGCAAAAAGTTGACCCGATACAAAATAAAACGGTGCAAAGGAGGCGCCCGGCTGTGCCGCACAGGCATAGGCGTAGTCGACCATCCCATCCGGTGCGCCGTCAGCAAAGGCCTTATCCAGAAAAAATCGAATACTGGGCTTTGTGCGCAGGGCCCGAAACAAACCAGCGCCCAATAGCGGCAGGCGCAGTACTCGGTGCACGCGCGCGCCCGCTGGCGAAGAAGACTCTCGTCGACGGCTAAAGCCCGTGGGTGATACCAGCGTGAGGCTGTGAAAAAGCTCGGGAGCATCAAGGGCTGCTCGGGCCGCAAACTCCGACGTTGTCGACAGCCCGAGCACATCGACCGGCCCTACCTCCATGGCTCTCACAATGTCGACGATTACCCTCGCGTAAAACTCCGGGCTGTAGACCCGGTCTGAACGCTCAGATCGACCAAAGCCCGGCAAGTCAGGCGCGTAAAGGGGAGCCTCCAGAAGCATGTCGTCAAAGAACGGCTTGACTTCGTAGGCACTCGCCGCGGCGTTCATGCTGTGTAACAAAAGCAGCGGGCGCCCATGGCCGGGACGGTGGTAACAGAGCACCGACTGGCCCGCGGATAGCACCCAAACACGCTCTTCTGCCACTATGGCTGCGGCCAATGGCTCCCCTTTCATACCATGATTCCCTCAGTTGCCGGTGCTTTCGGGCTAAGCAGCCCTTGACATATGTCAGTTTTAGTTAACACTTGCAGTGTGACATAAATTAGACACCATAACTCAGCTCTTCGCGTGATCGGGTTCTAGATTGCCGGTCGGCTCAGGCAGACTTAACGCTGTGAACAGACAATGCCAACATTGATCGTCCAGGTTTCCCCCGAATGAACGCTCCCGTGGCGATTCCGCCCCCCAACGACGGTCTCGCACGAATAGGCGCCAATAGTGTATTAAAACTTGTACCCTTACTGGATGATGTTCTCGGAGAGGCGGAACGCAATAGGCTTGTGTCGTCTTCTGGATTGACTGAACTGCCAAAACACGAAGGCATGATGGCCGAGACGCCTGCCGCGGCGCTCCATCAAGCAGTTCGAGCAAGCCACCCAACACTGGCGCCTGCACTCACCAAGCGCGCCGGCGAACGCACTGCCGAATACATCATGGAGCAACGTATTCCGGCGGCCGCCCTGCAGGTTATGCTGCACTTACCGCCCTGGCTTTCTACACCACTGCTGGCCAGCGTGATCAAGAAGCACGCCTGGACCTTTGCAGGCTCCGGGACCTTCAGTGTTCGCTCCAAGGACCCACTGATATTTGTGCTCCGTGACAATCCGGTCGTGAGGGGAGAACACTCTACGGAACCCCTTTGCCACTGGCACAGCGCCGTATTTCAACGCTTATTCAGCTCTATTGTGGACCCCAATCTTCGCTGCATCGAAACGCAGTGCTGCGCCACCGGAGCAGAAAGCTGCGTATTTGAAATACGCTAGGAACAGCGCTCCCTGAACTACGCGCGCACTAGCATTCATATCCCTGGATATCTCAATCGAAGTCAGGCTCGGGCGGAACAGCGACAGTGCGCCCTGATTCCTTCCATGCGTCAAAACCACCGGCAATAGAACTTACGTGCAGATAACCCATTTCCTGCATTGTTTTTGCCGCAAGCGCGGCCCGCCCACTACTTTTGCAATAGAGCACAACGCTTCGGGAGCGGTCCTGCAGCGCCTCATCCGTTGACAGGATGAACTCCAATAAGCCTCGAGGAATATTAATCGCGCCACCGATATGACCGTCACGAAACTCGTTCCCTTCGCGAACGTCTATCACGACATCAGCGGCCAACACCGCATCTTCTGCATTGTCCAATGGAACCTCGGCAATCTCTGACTTCGCTGCCGCCACTAACTCCTGCGCTGATTTCATATGCACGTACCTCATTGAATAATCCGTACTGATTTTAACGTGCATTGATTTATTGAGAACCACCTGAGCAGGGTAAATCGCTACTCAGCATCAAAAATCCGCCAAAGCATGATCTGCGTCAGTGTTACCCTCCACGGCATGTTTATCCCACACACAAACTCCCTCATAGAAGGCACCTTTCTGGCCCGTTACGATCGCTTTATTGCGCGGGTGGCCATCGGGAACGAAGAAGTCGACGCCCACTGCGTGAACACCGGGCGAATGGAAGGCCTGATCCGCCCTGGCAGCCGCGCCTGGCTATCCAAGGTGCCCGACGATAGCCCGCGCAAATTGCGTTACACACTAGAACTATTGGAAATCGATGGCGTGATAATCGGCGTTAACACCATGCTCCCCAACCGATTGGCGGAGGCAGTCATTGGGTCAAAACTGGTTCAGGGTATGAAGCGCTTCAGCAAACTGTCGCGAGAAGTATCCTATGGTGAGCGCTCGCGAATCGATCTCCTGCTGGAAGGCAAGCATTGGCGTCATTGGATAGAAATCAAAAACTGCCACCTGGTTTATCCAGACGGCGGCGCCTACTTCCCGGACTCAGTGAGCAAACGAGCCTCGGGACACCTCGAAGAACTGGTCAAAAAAGTCGAGGCTGGTGATAAAGCGAGCGTACTGTTCGTGGTGCAACGAAAAGACGGTGCCTTCGTTCGGCCCAGCGCGCTTCACGATCCGGTCTTCGCGAGAGCGGCAGGGGACGCGCACAGAGCGGGAGTTAGATTTTCGGCCTTACACTTTGATCCAGGGGTTGAGGGATTTACGTACCTGGGCACGCTCCCGGTAGATTTCAAAGCTTACGCACCCCAAGAAATAGCCAACTTTCGCGACGCGCATGCCGACAGTTCCGGCTGGTTACGCCGCGGAAAAGTGAGCGAGAAATAAGCCACTCCCTTCACTGGCAAATGATTACGAACAACGCGATCCATCAAACGTCCTTAGGCAGTTAAAGCGGCATCATTCAATGCGGCAGCCCTTTGATAGGCCTCACGCTCACTCAGTCGGCCCCGGTAATTACAGAGAAGGGGATGCTCTGTGAGGCTTTTAAACTGCAGACCGAACATCACCTCCGATCCGAAACAAACATCCGCGGCCGTAAATCTATCGCCGCAAATGTAGGTTGTATCCGTCATTGCACAAAGCAAGGTCTGGTAGGTCTTTTCGCAAGACCCATAACCGAGCATACCCGACTGCTGCTCATCCGGCTCTACGCCCAAAGACAAATTGCTGGTAGCGGCTTCAACCGGTCCTGCAGCAATACTTTGGGAGCACGACAGCCAGAGTCATGCACTACAGCGCATCAGATACGTCACCTATTCGCATTGACTTGGTGCGTAGCAAACAGCCATGTGCGCGTCAAACTAGCGTGCAGGAGCAGACCAGTAACTCCCAAATCCCGCGCATGCGTAAAAAAATCAAGCGCTGGGCTGTTTTAAAGGATCGGAATATTAATCATAAAAACAAAGGCTTAGGACAGCCTCGGGCGACGAACTTACGTGTAATGACGGAGTAATCCGAACGGTTCAACAGAAAAGTCACGCCAATCTGCCAAGCTGGCTCGCTACTTGCGAAGGAGAAGGACTAGAAGACTAAGTGAGCCCAACCGCTCTCGATGGGTTACTTGCTCAGTTCTGCCTTACACCAATAAGCACATATAGGTTCTCACATCAGTCTAGTGAAACTGATGTCTACGCTTATTGGAGTCAATTCATGTCATACACAGCAAAGACAAACCTTCCTCGATACAGAGCTGGGGTGCTAGCGCTTCTATTGGGCATTGCATGCACCGGATGCTCAGCCATTAAGTCACCCTGTCTTCAGTATGAAACCATAAGCGTTCATAGAACGATATTTCTGCGTGGACATGGGTCCGTCGATATGCTGACTGATAGCCTGGTATGCGTCTCAAGAGAAGAGCTCTACTCCCTAAACTAGCGATCATCTTGACCGCTCAATAGGTGATGCATAGACTCCTGAGGTGAGGTTTTGGGGCAGGCAAACTGACCGAAAACCTCTTCTCAAGCATCGCATAGGGATTTTCAATGGCCATCAGCGAAGAGTGGGTGGAGTGGACCCGCTCTCACCTGAAGAACGGCGCCACCGCAGCGGAAACCCGCGAAAGCCTTCAGAGAGAAGGGTTTTCGGCCCGAGAGATCAAGTACGCATTTAAAAAAGCGGTGCCGAAAAACACCTACCAAAACAGCGTACGACCCTTGGTAAGACGGGACGCTCAGAGTGGAGATGAAGCCACAGATCATGAAGCCCTATCGCGACCAAAATTGGTCCGCAGCACCGACGGACACAACATCATTGCTCTTTGCGAAACAGAGCTTCAGCTCTACGCAGTACGAAATTTTCTGAGTCCCGAAGAGTGCAACAAGCTCATACGGACAATCAGAGACGACGCCTATCCGTCTCAAGTCGATGGTTACCGGGAACAGTCTGCCATTCGATCCAGCCGAACCTGCAGCCTCACGGTCCACGATCACCCCTATATTGCTGAGCTGAATAAAGCTATTTCCCACACCTTGGGTCTGAGTCTTAGCTGGTCGGAAGTCAATCAGGGACAGTGGTATGAGCCGGGAGAACAGTATCGACCGCACCGGGATTACTTCACCCCCGGTACGCCTGAACACACCCGCTTCGTCAATGAGGGTGGCCAACGCAGTTGGACCTTCATGATTTACCTGAACAAACCGGAAGCCGGCGGCGGCACTCACTTCACGGCCATCGATGAAATCGTCATGCCCGAGCAGGGATTAGCCATTTGCTGGAACAACCTCCTCACCGACGGTCAGCCTAATCCCAATACAGAACACGCAGGCCTCCCCGTAGAATCAGGATCAAAGTTCATCATTACCAAGTGGTTCAGGGACCAAGGTACTGGCTCGCCCTTTGTTACCTGACGCAGCGTCGGCTGACAACAAAAAACCAAGACCCCCAAAATACAAAAGGCCCACCCTGATGGGTGAGCCTTGTGTATTTGGCGCCTGGCGATGACCTACTCTCACATGGGGAACCCCCACA
>NZ_CBFIIF010000015.1:0-43624 GCF_965662665.1 Congregibacter sp.
CGGTCGGTTGTCTGGTGGTATGAAGGATCTGCTCGATCGGGTGTTCTATCCCCTCATCGATCACCGCTGTAGCCTGCCTTATGCGCTACTCATTTCCGCAGGGAACGATGGGCGGGGGGCTGTGGCCGAGGCCCAGCGCATCCTTACGGGTATCCCCTTTACGCAGGCATTGGAGCCGCGAATAATCCGCGGCGTCCCGGATGATGCTGCGATGGAAACTGCTCGGGAGCTGGGAGCTGGTTTTGCCGCAGGCCTGGATATGGGCATTTTCTGAAGGTCTGCCAAGGGGCCTCTAATAGAGTCAAGGATGCAAAAACACATGAGTGCAGAGCAAAAGGATGTTGTTCCTATGGACGTGCCTCCGGGTTTTGAGTTAATGCCTGAAGGCATGGGTTTTACCGACTGTCTGAGGCCCTATTACCGTCGTGTGGTCGACAAGCATGTGAGCTTTGGTCTTGTCGTGCAGCAACAGCACCTTAATCCCATGGGTATCATGCACGGCGGCGCACTTATGACTCTGGCGGACATCGCCGCAGCCAACAGCATTCGGGTGTTGCGAGATAAGCCGGCTGCTTCTCCTACGGTCAATCTCAGTTTTGACTTTATGGCACCAGGCCGGCTTGGCCACTGGCTGGAAACGCGCGTGGATCACATGCAGGCAAAGCGCCGCTTTGGCTTTTGCAGTGGCGCTGTCTATGACGGGGATAAGGCTATTCTGCGCTACAGCGGTACGTTTTACTGTCCGGATCACAGCGGGCTGCTTACCTCGGAAAACACTGTGCAAAAGGCCAAGGTGTTAACGGGCGACGATGCACCTTAGAGGGCCCCGAGGTTTTTTGAGTGAAATTACCGAGAGTGTGTTTCTGGGAGAGACGGCTTCCCGGACTGTCTGAGCAGCGTTAAAAAAGCGTTCGCACTGCGCGAGAGGCTCCGCTCTTGATGACGAACCAGCCCCAGAGTTCTCGACAGAACGGTGCCATCAACACGGAGGGTCTGCAGGTCTGGCCCGGCCATGCTTTCGGGTAATACCGTCCACCCCAGACCGACGACGGCCATCATGCGTAGTGTTTCCAGGTAATTCGTGGCCATGCTCAGTTGCAAGGCGGCGCCCACGCTTTCGAAGTGCTGATGAACAATTTGCCCGGTGAAGGTGTCCAGTCCAGGTAGCACCGCGGGGTAGGTGGCTAGTTCTTCGATGCTGATCCTGCGCCGACCTGCAAGGGGATGCGTCTTCGAAATCATGACACACAGGGCGTCGGTCCAAATCGCTTCACTTTGCAAGTGAGTGACATCCCCCGGGGCGAGTGTGACAACCGCCAGTTCTATGTCGCCCACCCTAAGTCGCTCGTAGGCCTGTTCCGAGTCCAAAAACTCGATGGCTAATTGCACCAACGGGTAGCTACGCTGAAATGCGGATAGTACCGGTGGGAGTCGGTGCAAGCCGATGTGGTGACTCGTCGCAATTCGAAGCGGCCCGGAAACATCGCCGTTAATGTCGCGAACCGCCTGCTCCGCCTGGCGCAAGCTCTGTTCAATTTCAGGCAGGTGCGCGAGCAGCGCACGGCCGGCCTCCGTGAGTTCTATGCGCCGGCCAAGGCGATCAAAAAGAGGCGCATCGAGTTCGGTTTCCAGCACGGCAATACGCTTGCTGATTGCAGGCTGAGTCAGGTGCAGCTGTGTCGCTGCTGCGGAAAACGATTGCCCGCGGGCAACGGCCGCGAAGGCGCGAAGATTGGCGATATCCATAGATAACCATAAGTTATTGACTATATAAAAATAATAGATTTGAGTTATTGCTAATGCAAGTCTAGGATGGCGGCGTTTTGAGCAAAGAGCACTCTGCTATGTCAGGTAAGACGCTGTACGACAAACTCTGGGATCTACATTTGGTCGAAGAGCGCGAAGATGGATCCGCGCTGATATACATCGATCGACATCTCATTCACGAAGTGACTTCGCCTCAGGCATTCGAAGGTTTGCGGCTTGCGGGACGGGATCCCTGGCGCTTGGATGCCAATTTGGCGGTGCCGGATCACAACGTACCCACGGAGTCAGCGGAACGTGCGGGCGGCGTAGCGGGGATTCTTGATTCGACGTCCCGTATTCAGGTGCAGACCCTGGACGACAACTGTGATCACTTTGGTATCGAAGAAATTCCCATTAATGATCGGCGCCAGGGCATTGTTCATGTCGTGGGTCCGGAGTTGGGAGCGACCCTTCCCGGTATGACGGTGGTCTGCGGGGACTCTCATACCAGCACCCATGGGGCGCTCGGTGCTCTTGCGCACGGTATTGGGACCTCAGAGGTGGAGCATGTCCTGGCCACCCAATGTCTCGTGCAGCAAAAGATGAAGAACCTGCGAATCAACGTAGCTGGCCGTCTTGCCCTGGGGGTGACCGCCAAAGATCTGGCCCTGGCGATTATCGGTGAGATTGGTACTGCTGGAGGAACCGGGTTTGCCATTGAGTTTGCCGGAGAAGCCGTTGAGGCGCTCAGCATGGAAGGGCGCATGACGCTATGCAATATGTCCATTGAGGCTGGCGCGCGTATGGGTATGATCGCCGTCGATGCGGTGACCCTGGATTACGTCCGTGGTCGTCCTATGGCTCCCACGGGAGAGCAATGGGATCTGGCTGTGGAGGCCTGGAGTGATCTTCACAGCGACGCAGATGCAGTCTTTGATAGAGAGGTGCATCTCGATGCGACAAGCGTTGCACCTCAGGTTACCTGGGGTACCTCGCCGGAAATGGTAGCTCCTGTGACTGCCCGGGTGCCTGTTCCAGAAGACATGGAATCTGCGGCAAAGCGAGAGTCTGCGCTGCGGGCCTTGAGTTACATGGGCTTGGAAGGGGGTGTAGCAATCACATCGATCCCTGCTGACCGAGTCTTCATTGGTTCCTGCACTAACTCCCGTATCGAAGATTTGCGCGAAGCGGCGGCGGTTGTTCGCGGACGTAAAAAAGCGGCATCGGTAATCCAGGCGATGGTTGTGCCTGGATCGGGCGAGGTAAAGGCGCAGGCAGAAGCTGAGGGCCTCGATCAGATATTTCTTGATGCGGGTCTTGAGTGGCGAGAGCCGGGCTGCTCCATGTGCCTGGCCATGAACGCCGACAAGCTGGGTAAGGGAGAGCACTGCGAATCCACGTCCAATCGCAATTTTGAAGGCCGACAGGGCTTCGGCGGACGCACGCATCTGGTAAGCCCGGGTATGGCCGCTGCCGCCGCTATCGCAGGACACTTTGTTGATGTTCGAGAATTTACCCAGAGCGAAACGGGAGCGCAGGCATGAAGGCATTCACAGTACATGAAGGGCTTGTCGCGCCCTTGGATCGCGCGAATGTCGACACGGATCTAATTATCCCCAAGCAGTTTTTGAAATCGATCAAGCGCAGCGGCTTTGGCCCTAACCTCTTCGACGAACTGCGTTACCTCGATGAAGGCGAGCCGGGACAGGATTGTAGTCAGCGCCCCGTTAACCCGGAGTTTCCTTTGAACTTTCCTCGCTATGCGGGCGCATCAGTGCTCCTCGGGCGCGAAAACTTTGGCTGCGGATCGAGTCGTGAACATGCGCCCTGGGCGCTTGAAGACTACGGCTTCCGCTGCGTGATAGCGCCCAGCTTTGCAGATATTTTTTACAATAACTGCTTCAAGAACGGCGTCTTGCCCGTCGTCTTGACGCCGGAGCAGGTAGACGAACTGTTTGTCGAAATGTATGCCAAGGAGGGTTTCAGCCTCACCGTGGATCTTGAGCAGAAGGCGGTGATACTCCCCGACGGCCGTCGCTGGTCCTTTCCGGTAGAAGACTATCGACGGCAGTGTTTGCTCGAAGGTCTGGATGACATCGGCGTAACCCTAAAGAGCGAGGGCGCTATTCGAGGCTACGAAGCGAGTCTGCGAGCCCGTTCCCCCTGGTTGTTTCGTTCGGGAGCCAGCGCATGAGTCAAACGGTTTTATTGCTACCCGGAGACTATATCGGTCAGGAGATCGTACCCGAGGCAGAGAAGGTGCTCGCGCGTATCTGTGAGTTGTACGATTTGGATATTGTCACTGAGTCGGCATTAATCGGCGGCGCTGCCTACGACGCTGAGGGGTTTCCGTTACCGGCGAGTACTCTGGAGAAAGCTCGCGCGGCGGATGCGATATTGCTGGGCGCAGTGGGTGGTCCAGCCTACGACAACGTAGAACGGGATCTTCGCCCGGAAAAAGGTTTGTTGCGCATCCGCTCGGAGCTTGGTCTGTTCGGTAATCTGCGCCCCGCAATCATGTATCCCCAACTCGTTGACGCCTCCAGCCTGAAGCCGGAGTTGGTTGCAGGACTGGACATTCTCATCGTGCGCGAACTCACAGGTGGCATTTACTTTGGCCAGCCCCGAGGCATTCGGCAGCTGGAGAATGGCGAGCGCGAGGGTTTCAACACTTATGTCTACAGCGAGAGCGAAATTCGACGCATCGCCAAGCTGGCCTTTGAATTGGCGGCAAAGCGTGGCGGCCGCGTGTGCTCCGTTGATAAAGCGAATGTGCTTGAGGCTACGGTGCTTTGGCGTGAAGTTGTCACAGAGCTCGCTAAGGAGTACCCGGATGTCGAGCTGGAGCATATGTACGTGGATAACGCAGCTATGCAGCTGGTGCGCGCGCCAAAACAGTTTGATGTCATCGTGACCGGCAATATGTTTGGAGACATCCTCTCGGACGCTGCGGCGATGCTGACGGGATCCATCGGCATGCTGCCGTCCGCGTCCCTAAACGAGAGTGGCCAGGGTATTTATGAGCCCTGTCATGGCTCGGCGCCCGATATAGCAGGGCAGGGCAAAGCCAATCCTCTGGCAACCATTCTGTCGGTTGCAATGATGTTGCGATATTCCCTGGCTTGCCCAGCGGCTGCGGACAGCATTGAAGCAGCGGTGGGACAGGTTTTGGATCAAGGTTTGCGCACCCCGGACATCGTGAGTTCCGGGGGGGCGGCCGTGAGCACAAGTGAAATGGGCGATGCTGTCGTTGCGGCCTTGTCCAACGAAGAACCAACGGGTGGAAGATAAAGAGATGAGTGATACCTACGACGTAGCAGTAGTGGGAGCCACCGGTGCGGTTGGCGAGGCCATGATTGAGATTTTGGAGCAGCGCGACTTTCCCGTGGGCGAGTTGTATTTGCTAGCCTCCGAACGCTCGGCGGGGAAGCGAGTCAATTTTCGGGGCAAGCAGTGCGTGGTGCAGGATCTTGCGAATTTTGATTTCTCAAAAGTGCGGATTGCTTTGTTTTCAGCGGGGGGAAGTATTTCTGAAGAGTATGCGCCCATCGCTGCAGATGCCGGTTGCGTGGTGATCGACAATACCTCGCATTTTCGTCGCGATCCGGATATCCCTCTGGTTGTACCCGAGGTCAATCCTCATGCGGCCGTGGACTTTCACGCGCGGGGCATTATCGCGAACCCCAACTGCTCCACCATACAGATGCTGGTGGCATTAAAGCCTCTTCATGATGCTGCAGGCATTACGCGAATCAATGTAGCAACTTACCAGGCGGTCTCGGGTACGGGAAAATCCGCGATTGAAGAGCTCGCTGGGCAAACCGCGCGACTGCTGAATGGTCAGCCTGCACAGAGCAAGGTCTACCCCCGACAGATTGCGTTCAACGCACTCCCTCAGATTGACACTTTTCAGGACAATGGCTACACCCGCGAAGAGATGAAGATGGTCTGGGAAACCCACAAAATCTTTGAGGACGATTCCATCGCGGTCAATCCTACCTGTGTCCGCGTGCCTGTGTTTCATGGCCATTCGGAAGCGGTTCATATTGAAACCCGAGATAAATTGGGGGCGGCAGAAGCGCGAGCACTCCTTGAATCAGCACCTGGGGTCACGGTGATCGACGAACGGGAGGATGGGGGCTATGCGACGCCCGTCACTGATGGTGCGGGCAAAGATGCCGTCTTTGTAAGCAGAATCAGGGAAGATATCTCCCATGAACGGGGTCTGAATCTGTGGGTCGTTTCGGACAACCTCCGCAAGGGAGCTGCTTTGAACAGCGTGCAAATCGCTGAATTGCTGGTGCGTGACAAGCTCCTGAGCTAGTGCCAAGGGAGCTCATGCAAGCGGTCGGCAGTGCGCCCTGCACTTGACGCCGCAACGCGTGCAAGGCTACATTTCTGCAAGTTGCAGCATTTTGTAGGTAATTTGACGCAAGTTGTTGTGTAAAAAGCCTTTTCTGTCAGTAAGTACGGTAAGGTCAGGGAAAGAGCCTGTGATCCGAGTGCATCGGGCAAAATGGCAATTCAGGGTGATAACAAGGCGGGGCGATGGTGACTAAGTTGGGGGTCAGAGCTGCTGTTCGTGCAGCGGTAATCGCGTATGGGGCGGCAGCATCGTTGCCGGCGCTGGCACTGGGTCTCGGTGAGATCGATATGCAGTCTTTTCTCAACGAGCCTTTACGTGCCGAGGTGGAGCTCCTCGATACGCGGCAGTTGACGGTCGACGATATCCGTATCCGTCTGGCGGCGGCCGATGACTTCGATCGCCTGGGCGTAGAGCGCAGCTACTTTCTCACGAGTATTAAGTTCGAAATCGCCGTGGATGAAACCACTAGCCGTGGCGTCATTAAGCTGAGCACTGACGGCGCTGTTCTTGAGCCCTTCATAGACTTAATCATAGAAGCACGCTGGCCCAGCGGTCGTCTCCTTCGTGAATACACCATACTTGTGGACCCTCCAGCTTTTAGTCAGGACGTAGTCACCGTGTCTGCGGTGGAGCGGATTCAGCAGGACACTGATCTGGCAAAGCCTGCTCTGGCCCCCGAGTCTCGCGAACAAATGCGCGCGGAAGAGGCGACAGCGGGAGATAACGTTGCGCTTCGACAGAGTAGTCTGCCTGCCGGAGAAATGCCCCAGCGAGCATTTTCAGCGGAAACCGCCGATGTACCGCGTTCGGGTAATCGCTACATGGTCAAGCGTGATGAGACCTTGTGGCAGATCGCCTCGGAGGGGAAGCCCGGTGGGATCTCTGTTCAACAGGCAATGCTTGAAATTCAACGTCTGAATCCGGAAGCCTTCATTAACGGCAATATTAATCGGATAAAAGCGGGATACATCATCTACTTGCCTGCCGCGGGTGAGGTGAGCTCCGATGATCTGGCGCGAGCGCTGGACGAGGTTCGCGAGCAGAACCAGGCTTGGCGCGCGGGACAGGGTGCTCCAGGCGTAACAGCCGTAGCTACCTTACGCGTATCTGCAGACAGCAGCATGGATAATGCTCCACAGCCCAGCGACCCAGCGCCGGAGTCTCAAGCCGCTGCAAGCAGCTCGGCTGAGCCCGCGAGTTCTGAGAGTACGCCGAGCAGTGTTCTGGATGCAGAGGCGGAGGATGACGTCGCGGCGGTGCCGCCCGCAGGTGAGCCCTCGGGGTCTTCAGAGCTTGCCGCGCAGTTAGATGCCATGGCTACGCGTCTGGACACCCTCGAGCAGATCGTGTCATTAAAGGATGAGCAAATCGCAACGCTGGAACAGGCGCTGCGCGAAGCACGGGAGGCCGCAGCAATGGCGGCGGCAACGCCGGCACCTGCGCCAGCTAATGTTGCGCCGACTTCGACTCCAACGCCCACAACGAGCGCGCCCCAGTCTGGTGAGATTCCCTGGCTACCTATTTCTGGTGGCCTGCTGGCGATCGTTGCCGGTGTTGTCTTGTTTTTGTTCCGCAGGCGCTCGCAGAGTACGGATGATGACGCGGGTGTGCAGCGAGCGTCTCCAAGGCAGACTGACGACGATGATGTATTTGAGGGCATAAGTCTGACGACGGAGTCCTTCGATGCTGATGACAGTAAGGAGTCAGCCGCAGAGGTGTCCGAGACCGCTGCAGCCGAAGACGAGCCGTCTGCCGAGGTGGATGAGCAGGAACAAGCGTCGGAAGGCCACGAGGTTTCCAGGGGCGGCAGCCGAGGTTATGGCGAGCGTAAGCACGACGATTATATTGATGAAGGGGCTGCGGGAGATGCACTCGCCGAGGCGGATATATACATTGCCTACGGACGATACCTGCAGGCTATTGAGCTGCTCGAAACCGCCATTAATAGCGACCCGGGCAACGCTACCTATCGCATCAAACTGATCGAGCTTTACGTTGATATGGGTGAGGAAGCGAGTGCGAAGGAGCAACTCGAAGCCTTGCGCGAGCATGGAAGTCCCGACGCCGTCATACGCGGAGAGGCTCTGGTGGGCGGAGCGGCGGCGGTTGACAACACTGCTGCACAGAGTTTTGATCTTGAGCTCACAGATGAGGTTGATACCACGGAGCGAGCCTTTGACCTGAGCGATGAGTTGGAGCTCGAGCCTGTAAGTGTGGATTCAGACCCCACAGAAGTCTCCGAAGACAGTGAAGCTCCCGAGCCGCTGAGTCTGAGCCTCGAGGATGCGGACACTGGGTCCTTATCCGAAAGCGCGGCCTCAGATGCTGAAGAAGAAGCGGACGAAATTGTCTTTGAGCACCTGGAAATTGCGGAAGATGCGCTGCTGGAAGCGAGTAGCGGTGACCTGGATTTCGACGTGAGCGAGGAAGAGCTCGATTTGTCAGACGCCTTGGTTGCCGCGGATGACTCTCTCACGGAGGAGTCGCCGTCGAGCGCCAGTGCGGATGAGGGCGAGGAACTCCTCATTGCTGATGATGCTGATCAAATGGCAACCAAGCTTGATTTGGCGAGAGCCTATCTGGATATGGGAGATAGCGTCGGCGCTCAAGGTATCCTGGAGGAAGTGATCGAGAAGGGTACTGAGGATCAACAGCAGGAATCCCGCGACCTCCTGGCACGCATTGGCTGACCAACCGAGTAGCCGACCGTTTTCTGCTGATACGCTGCCTCTTGGGCAGCGTATTGCGTTTAGGGTCGAGTACGATGGCAGCTCCTACAGCGGATGGCAGTCTCAGCCGCATCTCCCCCATGTTCGAACCGTTCAGACCGAAGTCGAGGCAGCCCTGGCCAAAATAGCGGCTGCTGATGTGCGGGTGTTTTGCGCAGGAAGGACGGACACCGGGGTGCACGCTACGGCGCAATGGGCGCATTTCGACGCGCCTTGCGCCAGAAGCCTTAAGGCCTGGGTTTTGGGTGGTAATTCTCAACTACCGATGGATATCCGTCTGGCCGACGCTGTAGCGGTAGCCGCAGATTTTCACGCCC
Organism: Congregibacter sp.; assembly: GCF_965662665.1. Taxonomy (NCBI): domain Bacteria; kingdom Pseudomonadati; phylum Pseudomonadota; class Gammaproteobacteria; order Cellvibrionales; family Halieaceae; genus Congregibacter; species Congregibacter sp. The sequence continues at coordinate 9,159 of NZ_CBFIIF010000015.1, forward strand.
GCCACAGTGCCACCGCTCGGCAGTATGACTATCTGATCTCGAACTCCCGGACACCCTCTGCGCTCCTCGCCAACCGGATCTTGTGGGTCCGACAGCGTATCGATGAGAGGCGCATGCAGCGAAGCTTGGAAGCCTTACTCGGAGAGCAGGACTTCTCAGCGTTTCGGGCTGCATCCTGTCAGTCCACGACGCCCATGCGCTTTATGGAATCGGTCGAGACCCATCGTAGCGGCGATTTTGTGCAGATTAGGGTCGTAGCAAACGCATTTTTACACCACATGGTGCGTAATATTGTCGGTTCTTGTTTGCAAGTCGGTTTGGGTGAGCGGGATGAGAGCTGGTTAGGCGAGTTACTTGCGGGGCGTGATCGCGCTGTGGCGGCAGCAACGGCGCCGCCCCAGGGCCTCTATTTGACTGGTGTTCGATACCCCCAAAGTACGGCGATTCCCGGCTCCGTCGATCTACCCTTCTTCCCCTCTTCGACGCAGGAATGAGCGTTCGCTTCTGCTATCATTACTCGCTTTTGAAAAAGCGATGGCAGGGCGTATCTGAGTGATGACTCGGGTAAAAATTTGTGGAGTATGCAGTGCGGCGATGGCAGAGCAGGCCTGTGCTGCCGGCGCAGACGCTATTGGGCTCGTTTTTTACCCCAAAAGTTCGCGCGCGGTGTCGACATCAGAGGCGCTGTCGGTGATTAATGCCACGCATGCGCTGGTCACGACCGTGGGCTTGTTCGTTGATCCGTCGGTGGATGAGGTATTGGCTGTACTCGAGAGCTGCCCTCTGGACTGCCTGCAGTTTCATGGTTCCGAATCAGCGGATTTTTGCGAGCAGTTTGCTCGACCTTACATCAAAGCTATTAGCATGCGGCCGGGCGTTGATATACCGGCCGCGCTTGCCGAACACCAGAATGCGCGGTCGTTTCTGTTTGATGCCTGGCGGCCTGACGCGCCCGGGGGTACGGGCGATACCTTTGCCTGGGAACGGCTGCCGAAAATGCAGCAGCCCTGGATTCTGGCGGGAGGTTTAACGGCCGATAATGTTGGCAAGGCTATTGCGCAGGTATCGCCACCGGCAGTAGATGTAAGCGGAGGGGTTGAAAGTAGCCCCGGCGTCAAAGATTCAAAGCGTATGCGGCAATTTGTTGATGCAGTACGTGAAGCAGATAAACGCAAGCATGAGGATGCAGCGATATGACTATTGATCTAAATCCATTGAGTTTCTCGAATCAGCCCGATGCGGATGGGCGATTTGGATCTTACGGTGGCAAGTATGTGGCCGAGACACTCATGGCGGCGCTTGCAGAGCTTGAGGCGGTCTATCGACAGCTATCCGAGGATGCGGATTTTCAGGCGGAGTTTGACTATGACCTGGCACATTACGTAGGCCGGCCTTCACCGCTATACGAAGCGCGACGCTGGTCCGATGAAATTGGCGGCGCAAGAATCTTTTTTAAGCGAGAAGACCTGAATCACACGGGCGCACATAAGGTGAATAACACTGTGGGCCAGGCCTTATTAGCAAAGCACATGGGCAAGCCCAGAGTGATAGCAGAGACTGGGGCAGGGCAGCATGGCGTTGCTACTGCGACGATTGCCGCGCGGCTGGGGCTGGAGTGTCACGTGTTTATGGGCGCGGAGGATGTCCAGCGACAGTCTTTGAATGTCTATCGAATGAAACTCCTGGGCGCGACGGTGGTTCCCGTGACTTCGGGCTCCGCGACGCTCAAAGATGCGATGAACGAAGCCATGCGTGATTGGGTTACGAATGTAGACGACACTTTTTACATTATTGGTACTGTAGCCGGTCCCCATCCTTACCCCATGCTGGTGCGAGATTTTCAGTGCGTGATTGGACGCGAAGCTCGTGCTCAGTGTCTGGCGCAGAACGGTAAACTCCCGGACGCTCTGGTGGCCTGTGTGGGCGGAGGTTCGAACGCCATTGGTTTGTTCCACCCGTTTTTAAACGACGAGTCTGTAGCGATGTACGGCGTTGAAGCAGGAGGCCTGGGCATCGAAAGCGGACAGCACGCGGCGCCGCTATCCGCCGGTTCTCCTGGCGTTCTCCATGGCAATCGTACCTACCTTATGCAGGACGGTGACGGGCAAATCATCCACACCCATTCGGTATCTGCGGGCCTTGATTATCCGGGTGTGGGCCCAGAGCATTCCTGGTTAAAGGATATTGGTCGTGTGAACTACGTGTCGGCGAACGATGAAGAGGCGCTGGAAGCGTTTCATAAGACGACCCGCGTCGAAGGCATCATGCCGGCACTGGAGACCGCTCACGCTTTAGCCTACGCCGAGCGGCTGGCGGCGACCATGACGCCCGACCAACATATTGTGGTGAATCTCTCCGGTCGCGGCGACAAAGACATTCTTACCGTAGCGCGTCTGGAAGGTATCGAGGTCTAAACGATTTATGAGTCGAATTGCTACGTGTTTTGCCGACCTCAAGGCCCGCAACCGAAAGGCGGTCATACCCTATATCGTGGCTGGGGACCCAGGGGTAGAGCTTACCTTAGAGCTCATGCTGGCACTGGTGGACTCCGGTGCAGACATCATTGAGCTGGGCGTTCCCTTTTCTGATCCTATGTCCGAAGGGCCTGTGATTCAGAGGGGGCACGAGCGGGCGCTGGATCGGGGTATGCGTCTGCGCGGCGTACTTGAGGTGATGTCTCTGTTTCGGAAGCACAATCAGACTACCCCCGTATTGCTTATGGGCTACGCCAATCCCGTGGAACATATGGGGCACGCTGTTTTCGCAGATCGGGCCGCAGCCTGCGGTGTGGACGCGTTGTTAACGGTGGACATTCCTCCTGAAGAGGTCGCAGGTTTAAACCAGGAACTGCGCAGGGTGGGTATGGATAATATTTTTCTTATTGCCCCTACAACACCCGAGGATCGAATCGATCTCATTGCCGAGGAGGCAAGCGGATTTATTTACTACGTGTCTCTCAAAGGCGTGACCGGCGCGGGACATCTCGATCAAGACGCCGTGACTCAGTCCGTCGCAGAGATACGCAGGCACACGTCCTTACCCATTTGCGTCGGCTTCGGCATCAAGGATGGACCTTCGGCCGCGGCCGTGGCTGCGGTTTCTGACGGGGTGGTCGTGGGTTCGGCCCTTGTCCAGTGCCTTGCAGATGTAGCTGAAGCCGGGGGCAGTGACGTCGAGATCTTGAATGCAGCGAGAGCGATGCTTGGGGATATTCGCGAACACGTCGATAGCTGTTCCTAGGCGATAACCTAAGCCGCCGCGGATGCGTATAATGTCTAGGCATTACGTGCTGGAGAGAGCTCCATGAGCTGGATCGACAAAATTCTGCCCTCGGGTATTAGCAAGACTGAAGGTGCAAAAAGGGCCACGGTGCCCGAAGGCGTCTGGACAAAGTGCATTAAGTGCGAGGCCGTGCTGTATCGACCGGACCTTGAGCGTAATGCCAACGTTTGTCCCAAGTGCGAACATCATATGCGCCTCGGCGCGCGTAAGCGCCTGGACATCTTTCTCGATGAGGATGGCCGCGAGGAAGTGTTTGCGAATATCGAGCCTGTTGATCGATTGCGATTTCGCGACAAGAAAAAGTACTCGGCACGACTTTCAGCGGCACAGAAATCCACCGGTGAGCGTGATGCTCTTGTAGCTATGCGTGGCACTCTTCACGGCATGTCCGTGGTGGCCGTAGCTTTTGAGTTTGGGTTTCACGGCGGCTCCATGGGGCAGGCCGTAGGCGAGAAGTTTTCCCAAGCGGCCCAGCTGGCGCTTAAGGAGCGTGTGCCTTTGATATGTTTTGCAGCTTCTGGCGGCGCCCGCATGCAGGAAGCATTGATCTCTCTGATGCAGATGGCGAAAACCAGCGCGGTTATTGAACGCATGCATTCCGAGTCCGTGCCCTATGTATCAGTGCTCACTGACCCCATTTACGGTGGTGTTTCTGCATCGCTGGCTCTACTGGGTGATTTGAATATTGCCGAGCCAGACGCGCGAGCGGGTTTTGCGGGTCCTAATATTATCGAGCAAACGATTCGCCAAAAGTTACCCAAGGGTTTTCAGCGCAGCGAGTTTCTTCTGGAGCACGGCGCGATAGACATGATTGTGCCTCGCCTTGAGTTGAGAGACACCATCGCGCGGAATCTGGCGAAACTTATGAACCTGCCCGCTATAGCGTCTCTGCAGGCGCTGCCTGAGGTGATTGCAGAGGGTGTCGCGCCAGAGGCGGATGACGAGGCAGAGAACGACGCGGAAGCTACGGTTGAGACGGAGTCAGCGGAGACGCCGGAGCTTGCTGAAGCAGATTCGCAAACAGATGCGAAAGACGCTGCAGTGGAACCAGCACAAGCCTCCGAAGCCTCTGACGAGATCGAGACCGAAGTATCGGCGACTGAAGACGCCGCGCAGGTAGACGAGCCCGAAGAGTCAGGCGGGGCGGAACTTGTAACGGACGCGGTATCGGAAGTCGTTAGCGAGGATGATGCTGCGGACGACGCCGGCGAGGAGTCTTCCGACAAAAAGTCGGATGTCTGAACGCACGCTCGGGGAGTGGCTGAGCTATCTGGAGCAGCTGCACCCCGTTGATATCGAGTTGGGACTGGGCCGGGTTAGAACGGTCGCCCAACGACTGAACCTGCTTCCCTATACACCCGATGTGATTACCGTCGCGGGCACTAATGGCAAGGGCAGCGTGGTGTATAGCACCGAGGCCATGCTTCGGGCCCACGGCAAGCGCACGGGGCTTTATACCTCACCCCATATCCTGAGTTACAACGAGCGTATCGCTGTCGACGGCATTCCCGTTGAAGACGATTTAATCCTCGCAGCGTTCAATGCCATAGAAGCCACCCGGGGCGAGGTTTCCTTAACGTACTTTGAGTTTGCCACCCTGGCTGCACTGTGGGTTTTTAATGAGCAGCGCGTCGACGTGGCAATCCTGGAAGTCGGGCTTGGCGGGCGACTGGATGCAGTCAATATTGTGGATGCTGATTTTGCAGTGATCACCGCAATTGATCTTGATCACCAGCATTGGCTGGGCAACAGTGTTGAGGAGATCGCCCCGGAGAAAGCCGCAGTTGCCCGGTCAAAACGCCCCGTCGTGCTTGCCGAACTCGACTACCCTGCAACACTCTTTGACACGCTCAAAGACATTGCTGCTGACGTTCTGCGCGCTGGGCAGCAGTGGTTGTGGGGCTTTCATGATGGGCAGCTCCTGGTCCAAACTGACCCCAAGGCTACGGCTACCGCCTTTGTGGTGCCGGCGGGGCTGCGCCCATCAAATGTCGCGGCCGCGATTCAGGTGAGCGTGAGCATGCTTGGGGGCGACTTCTCCGCGGAGCACGCCAACCGCGCCCTTGAGAACCTTGTTGTCCCCGCGAGGCGGCAGACCATAGAGGTCGCGGGACGGGAACTGATGCTGGATGTTGCGCATAATCCCGCAGCAATGGAGGCTTTGGTGGATTACCTGGCGGCTCACCCTGTTCAAGGTACAACCATAGCTGCGCTGGGGTTAATGGCTGACAAGGATGTGCACTCCATGGCGGCATCCCTGGCTCTTGGCGTAGAGGGGGCCTGCGCACTGGCAATTCCCGGTATTGATCGGGCGGCCGCGCCGGAAAAAATCTGGCAAATCCTTGATGATGCAGGCATCGCTATTCCTCAGTCGGAGTTCACCGCCGAGGCCGTGTGGGAACAATGGCTGAAAGCGAGCTCTCCGGGAGATCGTTTACTGGTCTGCGGCTCTTTTCACAGTGTTGCGGGTATAATGAGTGCCCTGAACATCGAACTCCCGAGTCCCCCATTGCGAGTGCTCAAAACCGGTGGATAACCTTGTAAAACAGCGCCTTGTTGGTGCACTTATTCTTGTCGCACTGGCCGTGGTTTTCTGGCCTATCATTTTTGTGCCCGGTGCTCAGCAGAGTTCTGACTTGCGCGTGACGGTTCCGTCAGCGCCGCCTGTGGATCTAACACCTATAGCAGAGCCGGATAGTCTGGGTTTGCGCGCGGGCCGAAGGGCTGCTGCGCAGGAAGAGGAGACACCGGACGTGCAGTTGCCCTCTGATGATGAGTCCCAGGCGCTTGAGCCTGCCAGTTTACCGACCCGGGATGTCACGATGCCGGTGGCCGATCTGGATGAGGCCAGAGAGACACTCGAATCGCCGGAGATAGACGCCGATGGCTTGCCCGTTGCCTATTCCTTACAGGTGGCGACCATGGCTGACAAGGCACGCGCCGAGTCCCTGAGAGATGAATTGGTGTCCGGTGGTTATAAGGGTTACGTAAAGCGCCTCCGGCGCGATGATCGCGTACTTTATCGCGTGCTCGTCGGCCCACGGTACAGCCGCGACGAATTGCTGCCGATCAAGGGAGCGGTGGATAAAACCTGGCGAGTCGAGTCGATGATCATTCGGTACCTGCCATGAGTGATTGGCCGCAGCTCGGTTTGTTTAATGGCTTCGATTGGGTGGTTGTCGTCATTGTTGCCCTCTCGGCGCTGCTGAGTTTGTGGCGGGGGTTTGTGCGAGAGGCGATTTCTCTTGCAGGCTGGGTGGTCGCTTTTATCCTTGCCAATCTGCTGGCGGTTACCGTCGCGGATCAGATCGGCGATTTGATCGCCAATCGCACGGGGCGCTATATCGTGGCTTGGTCGCTCGTGTTTGTGCTCACGCTCGTGGCTAGTTCTCTATCGGCAAAATTGTTTGCCAGTCTGGTCAAGGCCTCTGGTTTGGGGGTTCTCGATCGGCTGCTGGGCTCGGTTTTTGGGATCCTGCGTGGTGCCCTGATTGTTATGGCTCTGGTGTTTGTGGTCCGGGAGATCGTGCCCAAGAGTGAGCAGAGCTTGTTGCGTGAGTCTCAGCTGATGCCACACATCGATGTCATGCTGGCCTGGAGCATGCGTCTGTTCGACGAGTTTAGGGATGTAGAAATCAAAGGCCTGAATGCGTGATGTTTAAGAAGTCTGAAAGCCGCTTGGCTAATCCGGATGGTCCCTTGCTATGTGCGGTCTGACGGGAGTTGTTGGTAAGGGCCGGGTCGCGCCAGAAATCTATGATGCGCTGACTGTGCTGCAGCATCGCGGGCAGGACGCTGCCGGCATCATGACCTGTAGCGACGATCGTTTTCACCAACGAAAAAGCGTGGGGCTGGTAAGAGACGTTTTTCGTCAGCACCATATGCAGCGTCTTGACGGTAACATTGGCATTGGCCATGTACGCTATCCCACTGCGGGAAGCGCAGGCGCCGCCAATGCTCAACCCTTCTATGTAAATTCGCCCTACGGCATTGCGCTCGCACACAACGGTAATCTCACTAATTCCCGGGAATTGCGTGAAGAGCTTTTTGAGAGTGAGATGCGTCACCTCAACACCGACTCAGATTCAGAAGTATTACTGAATGTGTTTGCCTACGAGCTTCAGGCAAGAGGGAAGTTACACCCCGAGCCAGAGGACATTTTTGCCGCCGTGTCCGCGGTGCATCGACGCTGTCGCGGTGGCTATGCGGCGGTCGCGATGATCGTAAACTACGGGGTGATCGCGTTTCGTGACCCCTATGGTATTCGCCCCCTCGTAGTGGGCTATCGGGGTGAGGGGAGTGATCGCGAATACATGGTTGCCTCTGAAAGCGTCGCTCTGGACGTACTGGGTTTTCGCCTTCTCAGTGACGTAGCGCCTGGCGAGGCGGTATACATCGACAACCAGCGCCAGCTGCATATGCGCCAGTGTGCAGATGCGCCCAAACTCACGCCCTGCATATTTGAACACGTTTATTTTGCACGCCCGGACAGCCTGATTGACGAAATCTCCGTGTACAAGACCCGCGCGCGTCAGGGTGAAGCGCTGGCACGAAAGATTCTGAAAGAGAAGCCCGTTCACGATATTGATGTCGTTATACCCATTCCCGATAGCAGTCGGACTGCGGGGCTTTCCCTGGCGCAGTCCTTGGGTATCAAGTATCGCGAAGCCTTTGTTAAGAATCGCTACATTGGCCGCACCTTTATCATGCCTGGCCAGCAGCAGCGTCGAAAGTCGGTGCGGCAAAAGCTTAATCCGATTCGTCTGGAGTTCGAAGGCAAGAACGTGATGCTGGTGGACGACTCCATTGTCCGCGGTACTACCTCCCGGGAGATTATTCAGATGGCCCGCGACGCCGGCGCTGCCCGGGTGTATTTGGCTTCTGCAGCACCTCCGGTGCGGTTTCCCAATGTGTATGGTATCGACATGCCGTCGCCTAGAGAGCTTATCGCTCACGATAAGACAGTCTCGGAAGTAAGTGCGCTTATTGGAGCGGATTGGTTGGTGTATCAGGATCTTGATGAGTTGATCAAGTGTTCAAAGGACGGTAACTCATCCATAGAAAGTTTTGATTGTTCGGTATTCGATGGCAAGTACTGCACAGGAGATGTGGATGCTGCTTATTTGGCTGCGCTGGATGCGGAACGCAACGATGAAGCCCAGAGTAAGAGCCGCCAGGCAGGTGACGGCGATGGGGTGGGAATTTACAACGATAGTTCAGATATAAGCTGAGCTATTGTTACCGATAACTATCCCCGAGCAGGCTTGTGGTTAGGGGACGTCCTCTAAGCAAATGATCCATTGATGATTGGCTCAGTACCAAAAAATGAGAATAGATTGTGAGTAAGCGAGACGACCCGGTGTTGGATGATCTGCAATGGCAGAGTTTGGCCGTACGCAGCGGCATTACGCGCTCCCCCGAGGGTGAGCACAGCGAAGCTTTGTTTATGACTTCAAGCTACGTATTCGACAGCGCAGAGCATGCGGCTGCGCGATTTGCCGGGGACGATCCCGGCAATGTGTATTCCCGCTATACCAATCCCACGGTACGTAGCTTTGAGCAGCGTCTCGCAGCTCTTGAAGGCGCGGAGGCCTGTGTTGCGACAGCGTCGGGTATGTCTGCAATCCTGAGTACCTGCATGGCATTGCTTAAAGCCGGTGATCATGTGATCTGTTCCAAGGATGTGTTTGGCACCACGCGCACGCTCTTCGCCAAATACATGGCCAACTTCGGTGTGGAGGTAACCTTTGTTCCGTTGCTACCGCTAGAAGGATGGCAGACGGCGATGCAGTGCAATACCAAGCTTCTGTACCTCGAAACGCCGTCAAATCCCCTTTGCGAGGTTGCCGACATCCAGGGAATGGCGCAGCTCTCCCAGTCAGCAGACGCCTTGCTGGTCGTGGACAATTGCTTTTGCTCGCCGGCGCTTCAGCAGCCCCTGGCCTTTGGCGCAGACATCGTTATTCACTCGGCCACGAAGTATCTGGACGGGCAGGGTCGCTGCGTGGGCGGTGCCGTTCTGGGTCGCCAGGATTTGATGGATCAGGTGCTTGGGTTTTTGCGAAGCTGTGGCCCCACAATGAGTGCCTTTAATGCATGGGTGTTTCTCAAAGGTCTTGAGACTTTGTCTCTACGTATGCGAGCGCATAGCGAATCAGCGCAGTTGTTAGCTTCCTGGCTGCAATCCCATCCCAAGGTAGAGTCGGTGTTTTATGCCGGACTCGAGACCCATCCCGGGCACGCGTTGGCGGCAAAGCAACAGTCGGCCTTTGGTGGGGTGCTGTCTTTTCGGGTGCGCGGTGCTCAGGCAGAGGCCTGGCAGGTCATCGACGCCACGCGACTGATGTCTCTTACGGCCAACCTCGGTGATGCCAAAACCACTATTGTGCATCCTGCCACCACGACCCATAGCCGGATCTCCGTCGAGGAGCGCACTGAGGCTGGCATCACAGACAATTTGATTCGTATTGCCGTAGGACTGGAAGATATAGAAGACCTGAAAGCGGACCTCGCCCGCGGTCTGGATTCTCTGGGCTAGCTGTGTGTTAACGCAAATGCCAGTGGATGTTTTCAGCCTTAGCAAGGTAGTTATAGTCATCGCCATGGAGCAGGATCGATGAGTAGCGGTCAAAAAGCACTGGTGGATGCCGCGGTTGCAGAGGTAGCAACGGTGCTGCTGGGCAAAGAGTCCCAGCTTCGCCTGGCCGTGTGCTGTTTGCTCGCCAGCGGTCATTTGCTCATCGAAGATCTGCCTGGAATGGGAAAGACCACTTTGTCCCACGCCCTTGCACAGGTTCTGGGCTTATCCTACCAGCGCGTACAGTTCACCTCGGATCTTCTGCCAGCGGATATTCTGGGCCTGTCCATTTACCACCGAGATGAACAGCATTTTGAGTTTCACCCCGGACCGATTTTCACGCAGGTACTGCTTGCCGATGAGATCAATCGCAGTACGCCTCGCACTCAAAGTGCATTGCTAGAAGCTATGGCGGAAGGACAAGTGACCCTTGAGGGAGAGACGCGGACCCTGCCGACGCCATTTTTTGTAATTGCCACGCAAAACCCCCTAGAACAGTCCGGCACGTATCCGCTGCCTGAGTCGCAGCTGGATCGTTTTCTGATGCGCATAGAACTGGGGTACCCCGATGTGGGGGCGGAGCGGGAAATGCTTCGCGGATCGGCGCAGGCCCGACAGAAGACAAGCCTCAAGCAGTGCATTGATGAGTCAGCACTCGCCGCAATTCGCGCGGCAGTGGACGATGTGCACGCCTCTGACTCGCTGCTGGACTACATACAGCGTATTGCGGGCAGGAGTCGAGATGGTGGCGAGTTCGCTGTGGGTCTGTCGCCGCGGGGAGTCTTGGCTCTTTTGCGCTCCGCAAAGACCTGGGCGCTCATGGAAGATCGGGATCACGTGATTCCCGATGATGTGCAGGCTGTCCTCCCCGCCGTTACGGCACACCGCTTGCAACCCGGCGGTGGTTTTTCCGGTGATGGAATGGCGCTGGTTGCGCTACTGCGGCGTGACGTCGACGTGGTCTGAGATTGTCGGTCAGCGCTGGTCGCGCTGGCTGGATAGACGGATACCTCGAGCGAGGTCCGTGACACTCAATCAGCGGCAAATCTTCATTTTTCCTTCGCGCACCGGCTTCTTTTTTGCTGTATGCCTCCTTGTGATGCTCATCGCGGCAATCAATTATCAGAATAATATGAGTTATGCGCTGACTTTTTTGTTGGCCAATCTGTTTGTGGTGGCCGTATTGCACACCTACGCCAACTTATCGGGGCTGACAATCACAGCGCTCACCGCCGACGATGCCTTTGCAGGGCAAAGAAGCGGCTTCCACCTTCGATTTAGCTCAACTAATAAACGCGGTCATTGCGCGCTTTTGGTTGGCTGGCCGGTGCCTGTGGAGGCAAGAAGACGTCGGCGATTTATACGGGGCTTGTTTTCGAGTCCCGCAATGATGGCTGTGGAGGAAATCGATCTGGCACCCGGTGTCATCCGGGATTTAGCGCTCCACATCCCCGTAGGCAAACGCGGCTGGCACAGACCCGACAGGTTACGCATTGAGAGCACCTATCCGCTGGGGTTGTTGCGCTGTTGGACCTGGGTGGATCTGGATCAGCGTGCACTGGTCTATCCGACTCCCTTGGTGTCCGCTGAGCCTGCCGGGGCCGCAGGGGATGCCCTCGGCGGACGCTGGCTTTCGGGCTCGGGGGATGACGAGTTTTATGGAATACGAGACTATCGTGCCGGCGACAATCCGCGACGTGTCTACTGGAAAGGCCTAGCCCGCGGTCAATCACTGCAAACAAAAGATTATGCCAGCGCCATTGCGGATGCACGCTGGCTTGATTGGGAGCAGTTTTCGGGTCTTGATCAAGAGCGTCGTTTGTCCGCTTTGTGTTACTGGGTACTGGATTATCACCGCAGGGAATTCGAGTTTGGTCTGCGAATTCCCGGGATTGAGTTGCAACCAGCCGCAGGGGATCGTCAGCGCGACACAGCGCTGCGAGCACTAGCTTTGTTTGGCACAAACGATGCCGGAGGCGCGGCGTGAAGCAGGCAGAACAGCTGCCCCGGCCCGCGCTGCTGTGGATCATTGTGGCTCAGGCCTTGTTGCTGCTTCCCCATTTTCCCAGGCTGCCGCTCTGGGTGGCAGCGGTTTATCTGTTGGCCTTTGTTTGGCGAGTGCAGGCATTTCGCGGCCGCCTGGAGTTACCCGGGCGCTGGCTTAAGGTGGTGCTGGCGGTTGCCGCCGCCGGCGGTATAGTCCTGAGTTTCGGCTCCTTGCTGGGCATGGAACCCATGGTGGCTTTTCTGCTAACGGCCTTCGCTTTAAAGCTCACCGAGATGTGCTCCCGCAAAGATGCCTACGTCGTTGTATTTTTGGGCTACTTCGTGTGCCTCACGGAATTTTTGTTTACCCAGGACCTTCTCATCGTTGCTTACTCCATGGTGTTGGTATGGGTGCTTACCACGGCCCTTGTGAGTATTCATCGTCCTGCTGGTCGTCTTTGGGACCTCCAGCCACTGCGCGTCGCCGGGGTGATGCTGCTCCAGGCGGTGCCCCTTATGCTGGTTCTGTTTTTTCTTTTTCCAAGAATAGGTCCGCTGTGGTCGGTGCCTCTTAAGAGTCACACAGCACAGACCGGTATGAGCGATCGTCTGAGGCCCGGGGATGTTTCGAGTCTTAGTCAGTCCTCAGAGGTCGCTTTTCGCGCCCAGTTTGTGGGTGACATTCCGCCGGCGTCTGAGCTCTACTGGCGCGGTATTGTCTTAAGCGCTCTTAACGATGGGACTTGGCGCAGTCTTAGATACTTTGAAATTCCGGCTGAGCACCGCCGTGCGCCCGACGTGGAGGTTGAGGGTAACTCGCTAAGCTATAGCATCATCATGGCGCCCACGCAGCAGAACTGGCTGTATGCGCTTCGCTATGCTCGCAGCGATAAGCCAGGTGTGATGCAGTTAAACGACTATCGCCTGTACTCCCCGGCGATCATCGAAAACGAGTACCAATATGTCGCCAAGAGCTGGCCAGATACGCGCCTGCAGCAAGATCTTAGTGATTGGCGCCGCGAGACAGAGACAGCGCTGTCGGTATCTGAGAATCCCCGCACGCGAGCCTTGGCCGAGGCCTTGTACGCCCAAAGTGCTTCTCCCGCGGCGTTCGTTGATACGGTGTTGGACTACTTTCGCAACGAGGCGTTTTTCTACACGCTGCAGCCGCCGCTGCTGAGAGACGATGATCCTATGGACCAGTTTCTCTTTGAGAGTCAGCGTGGGTTTTGTGAGCACTATGCCTATGCTTTTGCGGTGATGATGCGCAGCATGGGAGTTCCTTCACGTATTGTCGGTGGCTATCTCGGAGGAGAGGTCAATCCGGTGAATCGTACGGTAATTGTTCATCAGTTTGATGCCCATGCCTGGAATGAGGTGTGGCTGGAAGGGCAGGGCTGGGTGCGCGTTGATCCCACAGCGGCGGTATCCCCCGATCGAATTCTCTACGGTCTGGAGCGCGCGGTCGCAGCTGAGGGTAGCTTCCTTTCCAACTCACCACTGTCGCCGCTGCGCTATCGAGGTATCGGCTGGATTAACTCTGTACGATTGCGCTACGACGCGTTGACCTACCGCTGGCAAAGTTGGGTTACGGGCTTTGATGGAGCAGCGCAGTTTGAATTTCTTCAGGACGTATTGGGTGAGATATCCGTGAGCCGTTCCCTGGGTCTCTTTATGGGTATTGGTGCGCTAACGATGGCCCTGGTGTCACTGTTTTTGTTTAGAGGATCCAGACCCAGGCCTCGGCCAATGTTTGAGGAGGAGCTGTTGCTTTTTCAGCGTGCTCTATGGCGTCGCGGCATGAGTCGGGAGCCCGGCGAAACTCCCGGGCAGCTCACCGAACGTGCGGTGGAACGCTGGCCTTCCCAGGCTGAGTCCTTGCGCGCTCTGTATCGAGCTTTGATGCTGTCCGTCTACGCGCAAAGCATTCAATCGCAGGATAGTAATCGCCTGCGCAGAGAATTGCGTAAACGTATCCGTGGCATTCAGTTTTCAATATAGAGTCCTTCTCGCCGTTGGCGCCTTATGGCTATGTCTGTCCAGCCACAACGCTTTAGCCGCTCTGGTATGGCATTGGGATGAGCCTTTCTCCCCTGTGGAAAAAACCAAACTGCAGCTCTGGCTGACGGACACCCATGCCGCGCTGGAGCGTTATGCAGGGCCTTTGCCTTTTGATGTGCATCTGCACTTACTGAGACGGGACAATGCTCGGGAGCCCGTCCCCTGGGCCAATACCCGACGCAACAAGCAGCAGGCCTTGTACTTTTATGTGGACCCCACTTTTAGTCAGGCGGCGTTTAGGGATGACTGGACGGCTGCACATGAGTTCTCACATTTATTACTGCCTTACCTGGGACGGTCCAATGCCTGGTTTGCGGAAGGCTTCGCGAGTTATCTGCAGTATCAGATCATGGTGGAGATGAACGCCATTACACCGAGTGAAGCGCGGGCGCGGCGTGAGAAAAAAATGCGCAAGGCCGTCGCGGCGTTGGAGAGTGAAACCTTGAGTTTGCCCGAGAATATGCCACAGCTTCGAGAGCGCGGCTCTTCCCAAACATTTTACTGGGGCGGGGCGGTGTACTTTGAACGTGTTGATGCAGCTCTCGCACGCCAGGGCAGGGGATTGCAGGACGCCCTGATAGATTTCATCCGGTGCTGTCGAGTGGATCGGCCGGACCTAGATGCATTGGTCAGCACTCTGGACAGCATGCTCGATACCACGGTGTTTACATCCGAGCTGGTGACAATTCGCGAGACTCCGGGCATACCCCTGCGTCCTTAGAGCTGCTGGTGCCGAACACTACACAGGCACACAAAAAAGGGGCCAAAAGGCCCCTTATTCGCGATGGAGTTTTAGCGTTGCGCGCTAGGCGACCTCACTAATCTCCAGCGCCGCAATACGCTTGCCGTCCTCGGCCAGCTTCTGAAACTCCACAATCTGATCGAAGTTCATGTAGCGGTAGATCTCAGAGCTCATGGCATCCAGATTCTCGGCATACTCCAAATATTCCGCTGGTGTCGGCAGCTTGCCCAGAATCGACCCTACCGCGGCAAGTTCTGCCGAAGTCAGATAGACATTGGCACCATCGCCCAAACGGTTCGGGAAGTTACGAGTGCTGGTGCTCAGCACCGTTGAGTTAGCCGCTACCCGTGCCTGGTTGCCCATGCACAAGCTACAACCGGGCATCTCGGTACGCGCACCGGCCGCACCAAAGATGTTGTAGTAGCCTTCCTCCATGAGCAGGTGCTCATCCATGCGTGTGGGCGGTACTATCCAAAGACGTGTGTTAATCGTGCCTTTGTGCTGCTCCAGCAGTTTACCCGCCGCTCGGAAGTGCCCGATGTTGGTCATGCACGAGCCGATGAAGACCTCATCTACCTTATCGCCGGCAACTTCTGACAGCAGGCGCGCATCATCGGGGTCATTAGGCGCACACACAATAGGCTCTTTAACCTCCGCCAGATCAATCTCGATGACCGCTGTGTATTCCGCATCTTTGTCGGCACGCATGAGTGATGGACTTTCCAGCCACTCTTCCATCTTTTTGGCGCGACGCTCGAGAGTACGCGAATCTCCATAACCCTCGGAGACCATGGCACGCAGCAGCGTGATGTTGGAGCGCAGGTATTCCGCAACGGTGTCTTCGCTCAGATCGATGGTGCAGCCAGCGCAGGAGCGCTCTGCAGATGCATCAGAGAGCTCAAAGGCTTGTTCAACGGTTAGATCCGAAAGGCCCTCGATCTCGAGAATGCGGCCAGAGAAGATATTCTTTTTGCCCTTTTTATCAACGGTGAGGTGACCTTCCTGAATAGCGTAGTAGGGGATGGCATGCACCAGATCCCGCAGGGTAATACCTGGCTGCATCTCGCCCTTAAAGCGCACGAGTACTGACTCAGGCATGTCCAGTGGCATAACGCCGGTCGCCGCAGCAAAAGCCACAAGACCAGAACCCGCAGGGAATGAAATGCCCATGGGGAATCGCGTATGCGAGTCACCACCGGTGCCGACGGTATCCGGAAGAAGCATACGGTTTAGCCAGCTGTGGATGATGCCGTCACCCGGGCGTAGGCTCACGCCACCGCGAGTCATAATAAAGTCAGGCAATGAGTGCTGTGTATCGATGTCTACGGGCTTGGGGTAAGCCGCGGTGTGACAGAAGCTCTGCATAGTGAGGTCTGCCGAGAAGCCCAGGCAGGCCAGGTCTTTCAGCTCGTCGCGGGTCATGGGGCCGGTGGTGTCCTGCGAACCGACAGTAGTCATCAGGGGTTCGCAGTAAGTGCCGGGGCGAACGCCGTCCATGCCACAGGCCTTACCAACCATCTTTTGAGCCAGCGTGTAGCCTTTGCCCGTATCGATAGGCTGCTCGGGCGTGCGGAATAGCTCTGAGACGGGCAGACCCAGCGCTTCTCGTGCTCGGGTAGTCAGGCCTCGACCGATAATCAGGTTGATACGTCCACCGGCACGGACTTCGTCCAGGAGTACGTCAGACTTGAGTTCAAACTCAGAGAGCGTATCGCCCGCTTCGTTAAGAATCTTGCCCTCGTAGGGGCGGATATCGATAACATCGCCCATACCCAGATCGTCTACGGGCGCTTCAAAGACGAGTGCGCCAGCATCTTCCATGGTGTTATAAAAGATCGGCGCGACTTTGCCGCCAATGCAAATGCCACCGCCTTTCTTGTTGGGTACGCCAGAGATATCGTCACCAAAGAACCACAATACGGAGTTGGTGGCTGATTTACGTGAAGAGCCTGTACCGACAACGTCGCCTACAAAAGCTACCGGGTGGCCCTTAGCCTGAATCTCGGCGACTTGTGTCATGGGGCCTTTTACGCCGTGCTCTTCGGGAGTCAGACCGTCCCGAGTCATTTTGTACATCGCAAGGGCGTGCAGCGGAATATCAGGTCGGCTCCAGGCATCGGGAGCAGGGGAGAGGTCATCGGTGTTGGTTTCGCCGGTAACTTTAAAGACCGATACCTTGATGGACTCGGCCACAGCGTCACGGTTGGTGAACCACTCGCCGTCGGCCCAGCTTTGCATCACCGCCTGTGCGTGAGCGTTTCCGTTCTTGCCAAGCTCTGCCACGTCATGAAAAGCCTCGAACATCAGCAGTGTGTGCTTGAGTTCCTCGGCGGCCTGCGCGGCCAGTGCGTCGTCGCTTAGCAGCGCAACGAGCGTTTCAATGTTGTAGCCACCGTGCATGTTGCCCAGTAGCTTTACCGCATCCTCACGACTGATCAATGCGCAGTCGGTCTCGCCCTTGGCGATGGCAGACAAAAAGCCAGCCTTCACGTAGGCGGCCTCGTCGACACCTGGGGGTACGCGATCAGACAGCAACTCGATAAGGAAGGCTTCTTCGCCGGCAGGCGGCGCCTTGATCAGCTCGATCAGCCCGGCTACTTGCTCTGCAGACAGTGGCTTGGCGGGAATTCCCTGGGCGGCACGTTCTGCCTCATGTTCGCGATAGGCTTCGAGCATCGATAACTCCTTGATAAATAGTGTTTTAAAGGGCTGTTGTGACCACTTGGAGATTGCTTAGGGCCGGTTCAGCAGCCTAATTTCGCAGCGCGAAGTATAGACTAGCGACGCAAATCACACCAGAAATCAGAGGTTTATGGGTGTTATTCATGAAAGTTATAGGGATGCGAGAAAATAGATCCTGGGCGAATGAGGCGGCGATGGCGGTCTTGGTTGGGGTTGAGCTAACTTTGCTTCTGTTTTGCTGCCATTGCCCTGATTGATCGGTGCATCTGACGCCCAGAGCCATTATCCTTGCACCCGTATCCTTGAGTGAGCCATGGGCCGTCATGCAACGCCTTCCCCGCGTCAAAACACCCTGTATTGGTGTCTGTTCTACAGGCATAGGCGATAGCGTGTGTCGTGGCTGCAAGCGCTTTGCCCACGAGGTGATTCACTGGAACGGTTATACCGAAGAGCAAAAGCGCATTGTTGACGCGCGGCTCGCACAGTTTTTGGCGCAGTGCGTGCGCAACCGCCTGCAAGTAATCGACAAGGCGCTGCTAGCCTGGCAGCTGGAGACTCAGCAGGTGCGGCATAACCCGGATCACGATCCCCATTGCTGGGTGTTTGCTCTGCTAAAAGCCGGAGCAGGGCAAATCGATGAGCCTGCGGAGTTTGGCTTCGAGGTGGATTTACGCTTTCGGGGCGCGCCGCTATTGGCATTGCGGGAGGAGATAGACCAGGATTACTTTGCGCTCTCCAGTGCGCACTTTGAACGCTATCACCTGGTTCCGGATCTGTTTGGCGAGGAACAAGTTTCTTGAATCAGGCCACAGCGACGGCTGCAGACACCGACGTTGATCTATCGCCTATTCGTGGCTTCTTGCTATGCGAGACACCCGCGAGTTGGGTAGAGGCTGCAGGGCGCCCGGAGAATTTGAGCACTTTGCTCATTGATCACGCCAACTGCGAGAAAAAAGCCGCCTCTACAGCGCTTAACCTGATGTATCGCTATGTCGAGCATCCCTCACTGCTGCACAAGCTATCGCGCCTAGCCCGCGAAGAACTTCGTCACTTTGAGCAGGTGTTAGCGATTATCGAAAAGCGCGGACTCGATTACCCACAGCTTACGGCTGCGCGCTATGCGGGGGGACTGCGGACCTGCGTCGACAAAAATGAGCCTTATCGTTTGTTAGATACGCTATTGGTGGGCGCGATTATTGAAGCGCGGTCTTGCGAACGTTTTGCGGCGGTGCTGCCAGTCGTGGATGAGGAGCTGGGGCGCTTTTACGCCAGCCTTTTGCGATCTGAATCCCGTCACTTTATGGATTATTTGTCCCTCGCCAGGGACCTGCTGCCTGATATGGATGTGGATGCGAGGTTAGTACCGCTGCTTGAAAGGGAGCGAGAGTTGATAGAGAGCGAGGATCAGGAGTTTCGTTTTCATTCGGGGGTCCCGGCCGCTTAGGCTGACCGCGAGCGGGTCTCACCAACACCTCTAATGGATATTAAAATAGTTGCGCAAACTATTGTTTTATATCAAATTTAACTAATTCTAATTGTCCGTTACTTGCTTGCATATACCAACCGCTTTCATCCCAGTCTCCGAGCACCCAGCGTGTGCCGGCCTCGTTCTCGTGGCAAGCTGGACGATGTGTGTGGCCGTGGATCAAGGTCTCGCAGTGGGAGGACTGCATCACTGATATGACTTCTTTGTCTGTAACGTCCATGATGTCTGCGGCTTTGCGACTGCCGGCGTCGCGGCTGGTATTACGCAGGTTTTGGGCGAGTTCTCTGCGGGCCTCCAGGCTCTGAGCAAGAATACTGGCTTGCCAGTTTTCGTCGCGGGCGAGGGCTCTAAAGGCCTGATACTCGGTGTCTTCTGTGCACAGACTGTCTCCGTGCATCAGTAGTAGTGTTTGACCATCCACCTCGACAAGACTTGGATCGGGGAGTAGTTGCGCGCCGATATGGGAGGCAAACCTCTCGCCGAGGAGAAAATCCCGGTTGCCGTGCATGATGAAAATGTCGGGTCCGGATTGCCGGTAGTCTCTCAGCAGTTCCGTGACGTGGGTGGCGATGTGTGTGTCGTCGTCATCGCCAATCCAAAACTCGAAAAGATCACCGAGGATGTAAAGCGCTGAGGCGTCTCGGCGCGCATCCAGAAACTCTGCGAACGCCTCGGTGACGTAGGGCCGGGATTCGTCCAGATGCAGATCTGAAATAAAGAAGCATTCCTGACTCATCTGCCGCGATTCCCGGCGCAGAGAGGCTAATTAGCTCTCGTCAGCGTCTTCTTCAACGACGACGGACTCGATGATCACCGGTTCCGCTGGAACGTCCTGGTGTCCGCCGCGTGAAGTCGTGGGCACCGCACGAATCTTGTCCAGAACTTCTTCGCCGTCGACGATCTTACCAAATACGGCGTAACCCCAGCCCTGCATGGTTTTACCGCTGTGATTCAGGAAGTCGTTGTCCTTCACGTTAATAAAAAACTGTGCCGTGGCAGAGTGGGGGTCCATGGTACGAGCCATGGCAACGGTGCCGAAGTCGTTCTTGAGGCCGTTGTCAGCCTCATTCTCGATCGGCTCTTTGGTTTCTTTTTGCTGCATATCAGCATCAAAACCGCCGCCCTGAATCATGAAGTTGTCGATAACCCGATGGAAGATTGTGCCGTCGTAGAGACCCTCACGCGCGTACATCAAAAAGTTTGCCACAGTGGCCGGCGCTTTTTCAGCATCCAGTTCCAGCTTGATGGGGCCGTAAGTGGTGTTGAGAGTGACCATAAAAATCCTTGTGCTTGTCTTTGTGCTAAGTACGTTTTGGCTGCGTCTTTAGTCGTTGTTTCGTGCGGGCGTAAGCCTGTCGCGAGGCAATTGCCAGCTGCTACCGCCGACTAAGCTAGTCGAGCATCCGACAGGGACGCGATGGTACTTGTTTTATGTATTAGAGAGAACCTTTTGCACAGTTTCTCCTACTTAATGCAATCGTGGTTTTATCTGGCAATCTTGCTTACTGACGGCCCCTTACTGCTGCCGGTATACTACGCCGCTTTTTGAAGGGCGGAGGCCCGCTACTGTGGAATCTGGTGCAGCCAGCAACAATTTTTTGCGCACGCTCATCGCGGACGATCTTAAATCCGGAAAAGTGCCGCAGATAGTCACTCGGTTCCCGCCCGAGCCCAACGGCTATCTGCACATCGGTCACGCGAAATCCATCAGCGTGAACTTTGGCTTGGCCGAGGAGTTCGACGGGATTTGCCGCCTGCGCTTCGACGACACCAATCCCGAGAAGGAAAGTCAGGAGTTTATAGAGTCCATTCAGGCTGATGTCGCATGGCTAGGCTATAACTGGGAGGGGCCTGTACGCTTTGCGTCCAGTTACTTCGAAACACTTTACGGCTGGGCGGAGTATCTGGTCGAGCAGGGCAAGGCCTATGTTGACGATCTGAGTCCCGATGAGGCGCGAGAGTACCGCGGAACCCTAACGGAGCCCGGGCGCAACAGCCCGTTCAGAGACCGTTCTGTCGACGAGAATCTGGATCTCCTGCGTCGCATGCGCGGCGGTGAGTTTGCGGATGGGGCGCGAGTGCTTCGCGCGAAGATCGATATGAGCAGCCCCAACATGAATCTTCGTGATCCGATTCTGTATCGGATCCGCAAGGCCCATCACCACCAGACCGGCGATGCCTGGCCCATTTACCCGACTTATGATTTTGCCCATGGTCAGGAAGATGCGATTGAGGGCGTTACACACTCTATATGCACGCTGGAGTTTGAGGATCATCGACCGCTCTATGAGTGGTTTATTGCCAACCTGCCTGTAGAGAGCACGCCACGGCAGTTCGAGTTTGGGCGACTGAACACGAGCTACACCATTACCAGTAAGCGCAAGCTCAAGCAGTTGGTGGATGAGGGGATTGTAGATTCCTGGGACGATCCAAGAATGCCGACGGTAGCCGGTATGCGTCGTCGCGGATACACCCCTGCTGCGATCCGACACTTTTGTGAAATGGTCGGCACCTCGCGTTCCGACGGCGTGGTCGATGTGGCGATGCTCGAGCACGCTATCCGCGATGATCTTAATCAGAACGCTCCCCGAGCAATGTGCGTGCTTAATCCACTCAAATTGACGCTGCGCAATGTGCCCGAAGACCACGCACCGATTGTTGCGGCGGCGCACCCGTCCAGAGACGAGCTGGGTGAGCGCAGTCTTCCGTTCTCTGGCGAGCTGTTTATCGATGCAGAGGACTTTAGGGAAGAGGCCAACAAAAAGTTCAAACGCCTGGTGCTGGGCAAGCGGGTAAGGCTCCGTAACGCCTACGTTATCGAAGCCGTGGACGTAGAGAAAAACGCTGACGGTGAAGTCGTGGGGGTCATCGCGGATCTTATTGAAGGCACCTTGGGCAACGATCCTGCGGATGGGGTGAAACCTAAGGGTGTTATTCATTGGGTGGAGGCTGGGTCCGCCGTTTCCGCGACAGTTCGCCTCTACGATCGATTGTTTACGGATCCGGCACCCGATCGTGGTGGAGCGGACTTCATGAGCTTTTTGAATCCGGACTCTTTACGGGTTGTGGAAGGCGCATTGCTTGAGCCAGGTGCAGCAGCAGCCGAATCTGAGTCTAGGTTCCAGTTTGAGCGAGAGGGGTACTTTGTCGCTGATCGCTATGATCATAGTGCAGACGCCCCGGTGTTCAATCAGACCATAGGCCTGCGAGACGTTTGGGCGAGCAAGACCTGATGACAGTACCAAGGAATTAGCCAAAGTGGATCTCCAGCTCTACAACACGCGCGCCAGAGGCAAAGAAGTTTTTAGTTCCATCGAACCGGATCGTGTGACCATGTATGTCTGTGGGCCGACGGTTTATAACCTTGCTCACATTGGCAATGCGCGTCCGGTGGTTGTCTTCGATACGCTGTTTCGCGTGCTGCAAGCGCGTTACGACGAGGTGGTCTACGCGCGCAACATCACCGACATTGACGACAAGATTATGCAGGCAGCGCGGGAGCAGGGCGTGGCCATCGATGTTATCGCACAGGAATTTACCGAGAAATATCGACAAGATACCGCGCAGCTAAACGCACTGCCGCCAACCCTTGAGCCGCATGCGACGGACAATATCGGGCCGATGATTGCGCTTACCGAGACCTTGATAGGACGTGAGCATGCCTATGCCAGTGAAGGTCACGTGCTCTTCGACGTCACGTCTATGGAAGATTACGGGCAGTTGTCCGGCCGTTCCCTTGACGACATGCTGGCGGGCGCTCGAGTAGAAGTGGCGAGTTATAAACGGCATCCCGGAGACTTCGTGCTCTGGAAGCCCTCCAGCGACGACGAGCCCGGTTGGGATAGCCCCTGGGGCCGCGTACGACCAGGTTGGCATCTGGAGTGCTCGGCGATGATCCGAGAGCACTTAGGGCCGACCATAGATATTCACGGAGGCGGACGAGACTTAATCTTTCCGCACCATGAGAACGAGCTAGCCCAAAGCTGCTGCGCCTTTGGCGATGAGTTTGTACGAGTTTGGATGCACAACGCCTTTTTGGACATGGACGGCGAGAAGATGTCCAAGTCCCTGGGTAATGTAGCGACCATCCGCGAGTTACTCACTCGCTATCGCGGTGAGGTTTTGCGCTTTGCTTTGCTCTCTGCACATTACCGATCGCCACTGAATTTTTCGGAGTCTCTGCTGGAACAGGCTGAGCAAACGCTCACGAGCTTTTACAACACCTTGCGTAGCGTGCAGCATATTGAGCTCGATACCGAAGTTAGCCTGGAGGGCGAGGGTTTTTACGCGGCGCTCTGCGATGATCTGAACACACCGCTTGCGATCAGCGAGTTGCACGTGATTGCTCGGGATATCAATAAAGGGTCGGATGCTGAAAAAGCATCACTAAAGGCGCGACTTTTGGCAGCGGGCAACTTGCTGGGGATTCTTCAGCAGGATCCCCTGGAATGGCTGCAGGGCGATGATGCCAACTCTGCGGCAGGATTGGACGCTGCCGCGATAGAAGCTTTGATCGAAGAGCGTGCCTCGGCAAAGTTGGATAAAAATTATGCCCGGGCCGATGAGATTCGTGAGGAATTGACCGCCGCGGGCATCGTGCTGGAAGACTCTGCAGAGGGCACTCTCTGGCGGAGGGGAAACGGCTAGGTTTTTGATTGACGAGGGTGGGGCGGATGAGTAAGATTCGCGCTCCCTAAATCGGGCTTGCTCACAGCTTGCAGCAAAGGTAGTGTGGACTGTGTGTTCGGGGTTGTTTCGGTGGCTCAGGTCATTGTGCAATTTGAGTTGTTTAAAGGTTATATCGGGGTATAGCGCAGTCTGGTAGCGCGCCTGCTTTGGGAGCAGGATGTCGGGAGTTCGAATCTCTCTACCCCGACCACCTTTAACACCGCTCAACCAGCATTACTCAACACAACCCTCCGATATAGCGCTGCTAGTAGGTGATCTCTCAGCATTGCTCAGATTGATTTACCGTTGGTTTGCTTCAGTTGCTTGGAAACCGTTTAGTGGTGGCCGTAGCTCACCAGGTAGAGCACCGGATTGTGACTCCGGAGGTAGCGGGTTCAAGACCCGTCGGCCACCCCATTACCCTTATCATCCTCGTGTTTATCGCTTACCGGATTGTTTCTTAAGCGTAGGCAACGGTTCCATCGATGTCGCGCAGCACCTACAATTGCGCTGCCACTTTTGAAATACGCGCTCATAGCTCAGCTGGATAGAGCATCGGCCTTCTAAGCCGGCGGTCGGGGGTTCGAATCCTCCTGGGCGCGCCAATATACGAAGGGTCTGTACCGGAGACATTCTTTACAGTTTTCCCTGACAGGGTAAGCAGACTGTCCGGTCTTGACGCCAGGGACTAGGAACGTGAAGCCGACCGATGGCCTTTTGATTACCGCGGTAGTGATGGGTGTGTTCATCGCTCTGATCGGTTTGCTGGATGGTGGTGACTCGTCGCTGGATGACGCCACTGCGGCGCAAGTGAATGAGACCACAATTCCTGCGGATGAGTTGCGAAGCCTCCTCGAGCGACGGGCCCAGGAAGGGGCGCCTGTGGATCAACTGCTGGGTACTCTGGATGACATGATTGACGAGGAGTTGCTGATTCAGCGTGCCTCGGAACTCGGTATTCTTCGCCGCGATTCTAATGTCCGCATTGCGATTATTCAGGCCATGGAAAAGTCCATTCTGAATGAAGAGCGCGGCCGCAAGGTGTCGGACGCTGAGCTTGAAAACTTCTACAGCGACAACCAGTCGCTTTTTACCGAGCCGCTGACTATCCGGGTTGAAGAGCTTGTGGTGAGCGATGGAGAACAGTTGCGATTAGCAGATTCTGCCCTTCGGGAGGGCGTCGATATCGAAGCGCTGGCCGCGGGGAACCCCGCGGTAACGATGAGCCGCCTGCCCCCGGTCCCGCTCAGCCTCGATGCTCTGGCCAGGCGCTTTCCTGCGGAGGTTGTTAGCTGGCTGCAAACCGCAAAGGAGGGTGAGGTGCTGGCTTACGAAGGGAGCCGCGACTTCCGTCTCATCCGTGTTGTTAACCTAAGCGAGGCGCGGGTGCCGCCCTTCGAAGAGGTTCGCCTATCAGTCGTCAACGAGTTGCAACTGCGACGCCAGGACCTTGCCTATGACGAGTACCTGGACTGGCTGAGGCAGCGCGCAGAAATACGCAAAAACCCCCACTTGGCGCCCTAGCATGCGACACCTTATTGTCTGGTTGCTGCTTGCTCTGTTACCGGCGCCGCTGCATGCCCATTCCTTGGGCGAGAGCT
This sequence comes from Congregibacter sp., assembly GCF_965662665.1. Classification (NCBI taxonomy): domain Bacteria; kingdom Pseudomonadati; phylum Pseudomonadota; class Gammaproteobacteria; order Cellvibrionales; family Halieaceae; genus Congregibacter; species Congregibacter sp. The sequence goes on from NZ_CBFIIF010000015.1 coordinate 34,244, forward strand.
ATGGCGTTCTGCGAGCAGGTCCTGGGGAGCAGAGCTTTACCATTACCTATAACATGCGGCGAGATCAGTTTTTGCAGCTCGCTGATTTACGTTACTACGCCCATCAATCGCCGCTAGATATCGTTGGGTCCGTGGTCAAAGATCGCTATCAGCTTTTCACACCCACCGGTGCCTGCGAGAAAACCCGTTTCGCTACGACGGAAACCGAGACGTTTTTGCAGGCCAGTTTCGTTGCTACTTGCCCTGGCGAAGGTCCTGTTGAGCTCCGCGACAATGCGTTCTTCGAGCTCCTTCCGGATCACCTGCACTTTGTGCGCGTCAGCAGCGTCGATGGTGGCTTTGTCGGCGAGCGCGTGCTTGATAGGGCTAACCGCGTGTGGGCGCTTCCCGAGGCGCCCTCGGTTGCGCTAGCGGACGTGGCGGCGCGCTATGCGCGTTTAGGCGTTGGTCATATGGCGTTTGGCTTCGACCATCTGGCCTTTCTTGCATCGATCCTGCTCCTGGTGGGCGGTGTAAAGCCACTCGTGTTTGCGATCACCGGTTTCACCGTCGGTCACAGCATCACCCTGGCATTGGCCGTTCTCGGCCTGGCTGTCCCCAATGGTCAGATGGTGGAGGCACTTATAGGACTGACCATCGCACTAGTCGCCGCAGAAAGCGTGTTCCGGCGTCAATCGCGCTTGGGCGTTTATGCGGGGGCAGTCTTCACTGGCGGCGCGGTCATCGTGCTCTTAGGGGTGTTCAGGAGTGGGCCGGACCCGCTCACCATGGTCGGGATAACGTTGTTCTTTGGTGCCTACCTCTTACTGACACGCGAGCACAGGGCTTGGATGCCCGGACTGACGCCCTTGCTGACAGCATTTTTTGGTTTGATTCACGGCTTCGGCTTCGCCGGGTCTTTGCTGGAAATTGGCCTGCCTGGAGAGCAACTCGCCGTTGCCCTGTTGGCGTTTAATCTCGGAATTGAGCTTGGTCAGCTGCTCATTGTAGGGGCGCTGCTCCTCGTTTTGCTGTTGTTCGCGCGGATGATCCCTGCTGTGAAAACTTTGCAGATCCCCGCATCGAACGTGCTCGCAGGCGCGTTAGTTACCCTGGGTATGTTCTGGTTTGTCGATCGCGGCTTTGCCTGATCGCTTAGAGCGCCAGTATTTCCGTCGCCTTTAGCCCTGAAAAGAGCGATCAACGCCGGTCAGGGGGTGTGCCGTAGGGGTAAAGATCGGTCAGCTCCACGTTGTCGTAGCTCAGAGAGTCCAGCCGTACGGTCCCGACGAAGCCTCCCGGAGCGTCAACGATGTAAATAGAGGGGGAGTAGCCCGTCTCGTCGAAGCCGCGACGGAAGTGCACCCGTGACTTGGTGACAAAGGCCTTAAAGTCGTCAGGGTCAAGACCGCCGACTTCGAGCTGCTCGGTCCAGATGATCTGGCGCAGGGCCGGTGTGATGATCAGCGAATTGTCTTCGCCGAATTCCACGATAGCTATCGTGTCGTAGCCCAGCCCCTCACCGATATAGCTTAGTGTGCCGGTAATCTGTACGGGCTTGCCGCTGGAGTCTGCCGCAAAACCACCCACGGGCATATCAAAGGCATCGCCGGGCTGGGCCTCGGAGGACAGCAATTGCTGGATCACAAGTTCGTCACGAACGGTGCCGTAGAGCACGCCGCTTAATCCTTGTTTAACGATTTCGTCGAGTATCCATGTGGAATCGCCATTGCGATCGCTGTAGTCCGCAAGCACCACGGGGCTCACTCCGCCTTCGATATCATTGATGGCCCGGGACACGGCTTCTTCGGGCATGAGCAGTTCAGTGTCGAACATTTGCTCACGCACCCGCCACATGTATTCGTTCATATCGTCGGCGATGCGATCAGCGAGCGCCTGGTCGTTGTTGGTGATGACCTGAATATTGGCGCCAAGATCGGGAACGTCTGACCAGGGGAAGCCGAGCGCTACGCTGACGAACACGTCGGTTTCTCGGGATTCCCAGCGGCGGGCGCGTTCGTAAATGTCCATGTAGGGCGAGCGGCCCGTCCATTGCAGTACCGTGGGAGTGACAATGCCCGGGCGCCGCGTCGCGCCGGTGGGCTCATAGGAGCCGCGGATGGTCCGCAACAGCAGTCGAGCTGCTCGCTCGCCCTGTAAACCGGTGTCGTAGTGGGGGTAGCGCTTGATGACCAGCGATATGTCGGCCCACTTGAGGAATTCTTCATCTTCATTCGCGTGGAGATCAAAGGTTGCCGCGATAGGCACATCCGGACCCACGACTTGGCGGATGCGTTTGGCAACCTCTGCCTCCGGGCGGGGGATATCCCGAACCGCCATGGCACCGTGCATAGCGAGGTAAACGCCGTCGACCGGCATGGCTGCCTCGAGATCGGCGATCTGTCCCGCCATGATTTCTTCGAAGGTCTCGCGGGTAGACCAGCTGCGCGAGGAGCCCCCATAAACGCCAGGGGGCGAGGTCAGTCCGATGAGTTCTACACCCTGATACTCACGCATGGCGCTGGTAAATCCCTTGGTGTATCCGCCTGCGGTGAGTACTTCATCACCGACATCCATGTCGCGAATCTTTGTCCAGTCTTCCATGGTCACGTCTCCGCCCGGGCAGAAAGTGCAGGTTTCGTGGGAGAAGCGGAGCACGGCAATGCGTAGCGGCTCGGGAGTCGCTGCCGCTGTTGTTGTCGTAGGCATCGGCGCGACGCTCTGGGGGGGATCTTCGGTTCCACCGCAGCCAGCGAGACTAATGCTGAAGACGGCGATAAGTAACCATTGCGTGGATCTAATCATAAGAGCGTTCCCGGGATGAGCTGCTGCGTTAGTTGTTTGGAAGTTCGACATAGCCAACTCCACGTCGCTCAGTGATCTTTGTGCCAAAGGGTGCTGAGCGTTCTTTTAAATCATTGATGATCTTCGCGCCGAGGGTGCGATCGGCCAACATGGGTCGTCCCCGAACCTGGCGGGGTAGCCCGTGGCCCAGGGTTATTGGGTGCAACGCAAGCTCTACGAGCTGTTGATTTTCAAATACGGGTATCGCAACTACGGCTTCCCAGATTTCTGGATTGGCAGGGAAACCGCTTGTGTCATTTTTATAGCGCTTGTCGTTAAAGTCAGCGACGTGGGCGTTTGCATCAAGGTCGTAGCGCGCATAGTTGTCGTAGGGCAGTCGCAGCAGCGTTTCGTTCTGAAAAATAAAATCCCCGAGGCTATAGAGAATCGGCTTGCCCTCGTAGATTTCGATGCCCCGCAGGGCATGCGGGCCATGACCCACAAACACATCGGCACCGGCATCCACCATAGCCCGTGCAAATACAGGAATAAATTCTGCCGGCTCCGACCGCTTTTGGCCCTCGTGGGCATGAATCGTCACGATGACGAAATCGGCAAGGCGCTTGGCGTTGCTGACCACGGCAGCGATAGCTCTCATGTCATCTTCGTTAGCGGTGGTTCGCACCCGATTGCTATCAGCGACCTTGAAGTCGCTACCGAAGAGCTTCAGCTCATCCGGCTTGTCTTCCTTCAGGCCTCGCGGCTGACCGTCCTGATTACTGAACTGACCCAGCGTCATGCCCAGAGCCTTAAGGCGCTCAAACTCCTTTGCTTCTACTTCGTAGGTTGTGTTGTAACGGAGCGGGTTGAGCCCTGGCCGCGGCGGCATGTCGTCGCGGGACGGTCCGGCCCCCATGTGCTTTGCAAAGGACGAGGAAAGTGAAATCAGCGCAACGCGGGCTTTGCTGGTTTCGAGAAACTTAGCTTCCCGCGCCTCGGCTAGACTTTCGCCAACGCCGGCGTCTAGTAATCCCGCGTCGCGTACGTGGCGGGAAGTGATTCGCATGCCCTCAACGCCGTAGTCCCCGGTGTGGTTGTTGGCGCGAGCGAGGAGGTCAAAGCCTGCCCAGGAAAGCTCCGCGGCAAGGCCGGGATCGGCACGCATCCAAGTGCCACCACTGACCGCCATGGGGTAGGTCTCATAATCATGGAACAGCACTTCGAGGTTGGTGAACGCAATATCTGCATCGCGGATTAACTCGATCATCTGCAGGTACTCTGGCTCGTTATACACGGAGAGCTTGCGCGTGATGATGGAGTCGCCGGTGAGGGCCATGGTAAAGCGCTCGTTGGCGGATCGAAATTCGGCCCAGCTGGCGACGGAAAACACCAGACAGGCGAAGCTGGCAGCTACAAGGCCAAGGGTTTTCACACTCATCGTTATCGACGTACTGGCTGACGTACTGGCTGACGTAGTGGCTGACGTAGTGGCTGAAATAGCGGCTGACATAGCGGTCACCGAAGTAGGGGGAGTGTCACGTTCTTTAAAACGCTGTGTCTGTTGTACTGATGAGCGTTCACGCTTGTCAAGTCTGTGAGCGCACAGACGCTCCAGGGACTGCCCGGTAAATGCCGAACCGTTTGCTCCGAGGAGAGGGGTGTCGCTTTAATCTATAGCGCAGGGACTCAGCAGACCAGGGTATGCTCGAGAGGCGTTAAGCCTGCTATGGCTGCAACAACCTGATCGCCCGGTACCAGAGGTCCCACTCCGGCGGGAGTGCCGGAGAAGATGAGATCGCCTGCCTGCAAGGCAAACAGTATGGATAGACAGCTGATAATTTCTTCTGTGGACCAAATCATGTCTCGAACATCGCCTGATTGGCGTAGCGCACCGTTCACCGAGAGGGATATTTTTCCACTATTAATATGACCGCAGACACTAACAGGACTGATGGCAGCGATAGGTGCGGATTGATCAAAGCCTTTGGCCGTATCCCAGGGGCGTCCTGCCTTCTTGGCCTCGGCCTGGAGGTCTCTGCGCGTGAGGTCGTTACCCACGGCATAGCCGTAAACATGATGTAAGGCGTCTTCCTTGGGGATAGCACTGCCGCCTTCGCCCAGGGCGATGACCAGTTCGACTTCATGGTGAAGGTTGTTCGTAGCGCCGGGGTACAGAACGTCCTTACCGCCAGTGACAATTGCATCCGCGGGTTTAGTGAAGAAGAAGGGGGGTTCGCGATCGGGGTTCGCACCCATTTCTCTGGCGTGTTCGGCGTAATTGCGCCCAACGCAGAAGATACGTCTTACGGGGAACAAGGATTCGCTTCCCTGGATGGGAACGCCAACCGTGGGAGGAGGTATCACCACAAACTGTGATGTTTTTGACGCGTCCATAAGTTTAATCCCGACAAATGAATAAGGTTTCTGATCGAGCGCTTAGCTACTTGCAGGTGGGTAATCCAACGCCGTACTGAGCAGCCGTAGTTGGCTAAGTCTGCTACGCCGCAGAGGTTTTCGCCAGCCCAGCCATGAATGTGCGCGTGGTGCTATCGAGCATTTCGGGAATATCCGCATTGGGATAAAAGTAGGGCAGCTTCCCGCTCATGGAAATCGCGCTCATGCCGTGAACCATTGACCAGAGCTTTACGGCGAGATCTAAAGTGTCGACGTCGTGGAGCTTCTGCTCTGCGGTGTAGGCGTCGACAGCATCCACCAGTTGATAGAAGCCCGCAGCCTTTTTGTCGAAGCCCTCGGCATCCATGGCACGTGCGCCCTGATCACCCCACATCAAATCGTAAAAAGCGGACTTGTTGATAACGTAATCAATGTAAGCATGGCCGATGGAGATAATGCTTTCAATACTGCCTTTCTCGGTGCTTATCACGGCTTCTCGCACTCGCTCTCCAAGACCGTAGTAGGCAAGCTGGCTCACCGCTTCAAGGAGCGCCTCCTTGTCGCGAAAGTGTCGATAGGGCGCAGCTGTGCTGACTCCCGCACGCCGAGCTGCGTCTGCCATAGCAAAGTTCAGAGACCCGCTGTCTTCTATGAGTTCCGCCGCAGCGAGGATTAGCGTGTTTCTCAAATCGCCGTGATGGTAAGTCTTTGTGGCCTGATTCATGCTGCCGTACTCAAAAGCTGCGCCCTTTTGTTGTCCAGAAGTGTTGGATGTTGCTCAGCTTGAAGCCGACGATGCTTTCGTCGGTAGCACAGCATAAACATAGGGGGAATATAGAAGAAAGACACCACGGTAGATAGTAAAACACCTCCTGCGATCGCCATAGCAAAGGGCGGCCAGAACTGGCTCCCTTCCAGGATCAGCGGAAGAAAACCGCCAAAGGTGGTGATCGTGGTGGACACGATATGCCGGCTGGAGTCCATGACTACATCACGGACTGCCTCGGGCTCTCCGCGCGCCGCGCGCGTATCCAGCTGTAATGCGGTGAGAATAATAATCGCTGCATTGATTGAGACGCCGATAGATCCTATGACACCAATGAGAGCCTGCACGCCAAAGGGATAACGAAAGATGGCGAGGGAGAGCAGACTTAGCCCCATGGACAGTACGAAGACGGTGAAGGCCACCGCAGACAGCCTCCAGGAGTTAAAGGTCATTACGATCGTTGCGATGAGTGCCGCCACGATCAATCCCATGGGCGCAATGATGTTTTGAACGACACTAGCTCTGGCATCAGAGGTGCCGCCATACTGATAGCGATAGCCAAAGGGTAGGGCAACCGGATCATCTTCGAGAATGTCCTGCAACTGTTTGAGCGCGCCCTCAGCTAAAACGCCACGGGTCACAAAGCCTTGTACAGTGTTAATGCGCTCGCCGTCCCTGCGCGTGATGGGACTGTTTGACGGTTCGAGACTGAATTTACCCAGAGTGCTTAGGCTGATGCTTTGCAGAGTTCGGCTATCGCCGTCGGGACTCGGCAGTGGTAGGCGAATACTGGCGATCTGCTCGGGATCGGCCCAGTCGCTTTCAGTGAAGCGGGCACGCACGGGTAAGCGTTGAGTGCCTTCAAGAATTTCGCCGCCGATACGTCCCCGCAGTGCGGCATCGAGGGTGTCTGCGACGGTCGCCAGATCAAGCCCTGCCATGCGCACGCGCTGCTCGTCGAGCTTGAAAACGAGCTTTGGAGCGCCCGCAACCAGTCCGGTGCTGCTGTGAGTAATATCGGGAACACGCTCCATGCGCAGGCGGAAGTCCTCGCCGAGCCGGCGCAGCGTTTCCAGGTCAGGGCCAAACAAGTCAATCTCAAGGGGAGCCGCGACGGGAGGTCCTTGGTCGATGCCAAGAACAACAATCCGCGCCTGCGGATACTCCGCATCCAGCTCTTTTTGTAATCTCCGGATAAGATCATCCGTGAGATTTTCATCGTGCGTCAGCACCATGGCCTGTGCATAGCTTGGGATGCCTTCTTTGTTGCGTACCAGGTTGTAGTAAAACTGGGGAGAGCTCTCGCCCACCGTCCAGTCAACCCTGCGCACAAGGGGTTCCCCGCGCAGACGCTCGTCCAGCTGCTGAACTAGATCGTAGGTGTCCGTGATCGAGCGTCCGGGCGGTAAAGTAACTTTCAGTGACAGCTGATCGCGGTCGGTGCCCGGGAAAAACTGCGCAGTTAAAGTGGGATAGGCGAGAAAGCCCGCAATAGGAAGTGCGAGTGCCAGCGCAACCGATCCCAAGGGATAGCGAATAGACCAGTCAAGGGCGCGGCTCAAAGCGCGACCCATAAAGCCACTGGATAGACCTGCTTCCCACCAATGGTCACCTTTGTTCAGCCCCCCGGGAAGTAGGCGCGCGGCCAGAACCGGCGTGATCACGAGGGCCAGTACCAGAGACGACCCGAGCATGATGATCACCGCCTTGGCGATAGACCCCATGAAATCGCCGGCGGGTCCCGGCAAAATGACCATTGGAACAAAGGCCAGAATCGTAGTTGCGGTAGAGGACAGCAAGGGAATACGCATGCGATGAACGGCTTCAGCGATCGCATCCAGGGGCGCTTGTTTTGCCAAGAGTCGTTTGCGCACCTCGTCGGTCATAACGATGGATCCGTCTACCAGCAGACCCAGGGCTACCACGAGCCCGGTTACCGACATCTGGTGTATCGGCAGGCCTATCTGATTCATGATCACCAGAGAGACCAGCGTACATAAGGGTAGTATCACCGCCACGACTGCGGCCGCGCGAAGACCCAGAGTGAACAATAAAACCAGAAGTACCAGCGCTACACCGATGGCGAGGTTGCTTATGACCTCTTTTAGTCTTTGCTCTGTGTAGCTCGCTTGGTTGTAGCTACTGGTAATTTCTATTCCCGCCGGTGCTTGCGCCCTGAAGTCGTCCAGAAATAAGTCAAATTGCTGGCTCCATTGATCAACCTGTAAGCCTTCATTCATGGCGATGCCCAGCAAGATACCTCGCCGACCATCTGTGTGTGCCAGTGCCATGGGCGGTGTTTGCTCTGCTCGGTAGACTCTTGCGATATCGCCCACGCTGACAGCGTTACCGCTGCTGTCTGTGCGCACGATGACGCTGGCCACTCGGGCTGCAGAATCGAATTCTCCGTCTATCTCAATGAGCAGGTCGTTGGTGTTGCCGCTCGCTCGCCCCGAAGCTCGCCGTGGGTCTGCACCGCGCAGGGCGCGAGTAAGCTCGGTGATGCTGATGCCCCGGGCAAGCAGGGATTGCTCATTGATGTCCACGCGTATCTCTTCCGAAGATTCACCGTAGACATCTACAAACTGCGTGCCCCGAAAGTTACGCGCCCGCTCGGCTAAATCTTCGGCGCTGCGACTGAGTAGCGGAACGGACAGCTCGTAGCCTGGTGCGGAGGTTAGGGCGAGGATTCGTACGTAGGCCGTGGTGCGATCGTTATCAAAGACCGGTGACGCCACTCCCTGGGGAAACTGTCGGCTTGCATCGTCGATGGCGTCTCGTACTTCAGACCAGGCCCGCTCGATAGCACCGGCATCAAGAGTATCGTAGAGCTCAATCACGATCGATGAAACGCCGGTGGAGGAGGTGGACTTCACCTCATCGACCTCGGCAACGGCGCGCAGTTCCTCTTCGAGGGGCTTGCTAACAAGTGCTTCGATCCTTGCGGGCTCTGCGCCCGGGAAAAACGTAGTTACCGTGGCAGCTAAGTTCGTAATAGTAGGGTCTTCCTGGCGGCCCAGGGAGCGCATGCTCGATGCGCCTACCATCAAGACAACGACTACCGTGAGCCAGAGATAGCGGCTATGGGAATACAAGAGTTTGGCCAGCACGCTTAGGACCCCGCTACGTCGCTGCTAAGCTGCGCCAGAGATGCATCAGCTTCCGGGAGAGGAGCGACTAATGTCCCGGGCGCAATGCGATGAACTCCGTCAGCAATAAGCTTGTCGCCATCATTAATCGAGCCGCGAACGTAAGCACGATCACCACTTACATGAAGAACTTCTACTACCTCACGAACGGCCGCCATCCCACCGTCGCTATCTTTCAAGGTCAGGACGGTCCAGACGCCGCGCTCTCCCTCAATGAGTGCCGCCAGTGGCAGCCAACCGCCCGTTTCCGGCTCGTCGCGAGGGAGACTGACGGAAACAGGTTCGCCGTCAAAAGCATCGATGTTGGGG
>NZ_CBFIIF010000015.1:43634-72039 GCF_965662665.1 Congregibacter sp.
ATTGAGAAGATAGCCACGGTGGTCATGCTGATCGGATTTACGTCCGGACGCACAGCGATCAATTGGGCGTTAACACTGCGGTCTCGCCATTGCAGGGGATAACGGTCGCCGACGGACAGATATCGCGCTTGTTCGACGGCTACGCCGATGTGCGCTTCGCGATCTTCAATAGAGGTGAGGGTAAATACCGGCGCACCCGGTTGTGTCACGGCTCCACGGTCCAGTAGCTGACGGCCAATACGGGCGGCGTAGGGCGCTCTAAGAACCGATTTCTCTAAATCGATGTCCAGCGCATGTAATTGTGCCTCGGCAGCCGCGAGCGCGGACCGCCGGGCTTTCTCAGCCAAACGCGTGTCGTCATATAACTGGGCGGAGATGGCGCCACTCTTTACCAGGGGAGCCTGTCTCTCGGTCCTTGCGCTCGCCAGTTCGAGCTCTGCACTTGCCTGATCAACGGTGGATGACGCTGCGAGTCGACGGGCTTCCAATCCCTGCGTGTCCAGGCTTGCCAGCGCTTCGCCCGCTGCAACGGCTTGTCCCTCGCGCACGATAATCTCTGCGATTGCCCCCGGGACTTCAAAACCTACCTGACTGCGGCTAGCGGCCTGTACCAGGCCCAGAAAGCGCTGCTCCCGTCGAAAGCTGATCTGTTCCTTGTACTGTGTGTGGGCCACCGGCATTGGGGCTCTGAGGGTGGGCACCTGCTCAGCGGATACGCGTGCATGCAGGGCAAAGGTCACGACGCCCGTCACAAACATAGCGCTACCCAATGCTATGAGGTTGCTGGTCAAGGTTGCGGAAGATGCTTTGGCATTCATGGCTTGTATCCAAAATTGGCGCTATGTTACGAAGCATAACATTATGTAAGAGGTATTAACATCTACGCTGGCGGCTAATAACTGGATTAGGTCTGTCGAAAAACTTTCTGTGGGCCAACAGTCGTTCAGGGTTTCCACTCAGGGAAGCAATCAAGCAATGTTGCGCCTTGCTCCCGAGGGGGCTTTTGGCGACAATGCGCGTCCCCGATTGTTGGGGTTTTAGGGTGGCCCGGGCGGTCCCCTCGCAATGTCAGGCAGTGAATCCCGCCAGGCCCGGAAGGGAGCAACGGTAATTGCTGGTACATGTGCCGGGGTGTGGCTGTCCGGGCCGCTTCCATTTCGGCTCGGGTAATCTTTGCGTATAACCCGTGTTTGAGATGACGGTCCGGTAATCGGAACGTCCACTGACGGAATAGACATGTCTTATCAAGTGCTGGCGCGCAAATGGCGCCCGGCCACATTTGATGCCCTGGTTGGTCAGGAGCATGCCCTGCAGGCTTTGCGCCATGCATTGGACAGCAATCGCCTTCATCATGCCTATTTGTTCACCGGCACTCGCGGCGTGGGCAAGACGACTATTGCCCGCATACTTGCGCGCTGCCTGAACTGTGAAAAGGGAGTAACTGCAACTCCCTGCGGAGAATGTGGTAGCTGCGTAGAGATCAATGAAGGACGCAGCGTTGACCTTATTGAGGTTGACGCCGCGTCACGGACCAAAGTTGAAGACACCCGGGAGCTGCTCGACAACGTTCAGTACGCGCCCACGCGTTCACGCTTTAAGGTGTACCTCATCGATGAGGTGCACATGCTGTCCGGCCACTCCTTCAATGCACTGCTAAAAACACTCGAAGAGCCACCGGAGCACGTTAAGTTTTTGCTCGCCACCACCGACCCGCAAAAACTGCCTGCGACCGTGCTGTCGCGCTGTTTGCAGTTTAATCTGAAGAATATGTCCGCGGAGCGTGTTGTAGAGCACCTGCGAGACATTCTGGCAAAAGAACAGGTGGAGTTTGACGATCCCGCACTATGGCAGTTAGGGCGTGCGGCTGCCGGAAGTATGCGCGACGCGCTAAGCCTGACGGATCAGGCAATAGCTTTTGGCGACGGCGCGCTGCGCGAGGCCGAAGTGGCAAGCATGTTGGGCTCCGTCGATCGCCGTCACGTTTACGAACTCCTTGAGGCGCTTCTGGCAGACGATGCAAAGACATTGATTGAATGCTGCGCAAACATGGCGGAGCAGGGCGTAGATTTTGCGCAAGCGGTGGACGAAGTGGCTAGCGTGCTGCATCGCTGCGCCCTTGCGCAAGCGGTGCCCGGCGCTATTGATCGAGAGTTTGGCGATGCGGAACGCATTGCAGACCTCGCTTCCCGCATGACAGCGGAAGATGTGCAGCTATTTTATGAACTCGCACAAAGCGCACGCGCACAGGTTGCGCATGCGAGCAGCCCCCGGTCGGCCTTTGAAATGCTGGTGTTGCGATTATTGGCATTCCGACCCGTCGGCGTCCTTGATCCGACATTAACGGCCGAAGATTTGGTCCAAAGCACTTCGTCGACCCCGGAGGTCGAAGAAGCCGCAAAAAAGTCTGAGCCGCCCCCGGCGGCGCATGGCAGTCATGAGGCTACGGCACCAAAACCGCCAACACCGCCAAAAGCGGCAGAAACCCCAGCGGTCGCAGCGAAACCCGCAACGCCAGAGGCCGGCAGCAGCAATCCTGATCAGTCGCCTGCGCGGGTAGCTGAGACAAGTCATGGGGATGCTGAGACGCCCTGGTATCAGACCCTCGAGGCCCTTGGGCTGAGCGGCAGCGCGCTGAATATTGCGTCGCACTGCATCATTGATCGAGTACAGGGCGCGTCATGGCATCTCATTTTGGATGAGAGTCGCGCTAATCTATTTAACGAAAGGCATGTGGCGATTGTGGCCAAAGCATTATCGGACTGGTGTGGTGAGCCCTGCGAGGTGGCGATCACACCGGGGCCGGTGTCTCAGGAGACACCTGCGATGCGCCGTTTGAGATTGGAAGCAGAGCGTCAGGCGGTGGCAGTGGCCGAGATCAACGAAGATCCGCAGATCATGCGGCTGGTTCAGGAGTTTGACGCGACGGTACTTAAGGACTCGGTGACCGTCGATCAGCCGTGATAACGATGTCGGGCGAGTACACTATGCAGCAAGTAACAGGAGAGCACTGAACATGAAGGGCGGCTTAGGTGACATCATGCAGCAGGCGCAGAAGATGCAGGCTGAGATGCAAAAAGCACAGGAATCCATGGCGAACCGGGAAGTGGTGGGAGAGTCCGGTGCTGGCATGGTCACGGTAACCATGACCGGTAGACACGATGTGCGACGGGTAGAGATCGATCCCAGCGTGCTCGGTGAAGATAAAGCCGTTTTGGAAGATCTCCTCGCAGCAGCGGTTAATGATGCGGTGCGCCGCGTAGAGGAATCCAATCGCCAAGCCATGCAGGATGTAACAGGTGGCATGTCTTTACCGCCCGGTTTTAAGTTTCCTTTCTGATGCACCGCTTTAGTCCCGCCATGGACGCCCTTATCGAGGCTTTGCGCTGCCTCCCGGGAGTAGGTCCAAAATCTGCGCAGCGCATGGCGCTTCACCTGCTCGAGCGAAATCGAGATGGAGCGACTACTTTGAGCCGCTCTTTGGCGGATGCTGTGGAGCGCGTGGGCCGCTGTCAGCAGTGCCGCAATCTGGCTGAGGAAGTACTTTGTGGAATATGTGCCGATACGCGACGGGACGGGACGCTACTTTGTATTGTCGAAACCCCCGGTGACATTCTGGCTATCGAGCAAGCAGGGGGCTATCGCGGACGCTACTTTGTACTCATGGGCCACCTTTCACCGATCGATGGTATCGGACCTCAGGAGATCGGTTTGCCTATTCTTGAAGCATTAGTGCGTGACGGGGAGGTGCAGGAAGTGATTCTTGCGACTAATCCCACAGTTGAAGGTGAGGCTACGGCCTACTACATAAGCCGAATGCTCGAACCTCTCATTCCTCGTTTATCGCGTATTGCCCATGGTGTGCCTTTGGGTGGCGAGCTGGAGTATGTGGATGGTTCAACACTGGCGCATGCTTTTTCAGGTCGCCAGCCGGTGCCGGGCTCATGAGCTGGACTCTGGTAGAGAGCGATGAGGCGTTAGCGGTGGCTCTTGCTACCCTTGACGACGCGGCTGAAATTGCCGTGGACACGGAGTTCATGCGTCGTAACAGCTATTACCCGCACGTCGCTTTGCTACAGCTGTGCGCAGACGACCACGCCTGGCTTATTGATCCTTTGCAGATCACTGAGCTCGAGGGACTCCGCGCCCTCATGACCGATCCCGCGCGTGTAAAAGTGCTGCATTCCTGTAGCGAGGATTTGGAAGTTTTTAAACACTGGCTGGGCGTGTTACCGACACCCCTGGTAGATACTCAACGCGCTACGGCGCTACTGGGCATGGGATTCGGCTTGGGCTATCGCGCGCTCATCGAGCAATTGCTCGGCGTTGAGCTCGAAAAGGGCGAAACCCGTTCGGATTGGTTGAAACGGCCCTTGAGCGAGTCTCAGTGCCACTATGCCGCGCTGGACGTGTTGGAGCTTGTGCCCGCCTGGAAGATTCTTAAGCAATCGGCTGAGGATCAGGGCCGTATGGAGTGGGTCCTCGCCGAGGGCGAAGAGGCCATTCGTCTTCTTCAGGCTCGCGAACGCGACGTGTATCGGCGCGTTAAGTCCGCGTCGCGTTTGTCCCGGCGACAGTTAGAAGCGCTCCGCAGGCTCTGCGAATGGCGCGAAGATCTTGCCCGCAACGTGGATAAACCCCGAGGCTGGATAGTCGAAGACAAGGCGTTCCTGGCAATTGCCCAGGCGCAGCCACAGGATCAAGAAGCGCTGGCTGACCTGGATGTGCTGCCTGCAGCAGTATTACGCAGGCAGGGCCCAACAATAGTCGCCTGTGTGCAGGGTGCATTGGATGTTGCGGAGGAAAAGCTTCCCGAGGCATTACCCGGACCTCTTGTGTCTTCCCAGCGTAATCTGCTCAAGGCGCTTCGCGAAGTGGCCAAAGGTATTGCCGCTGATATGGGAGTCGCGCCAGAGATTTTAATCTCCGGTGCTGATCTTGAGTTGCTCTTACGCGAGGCCTCGGGTGTCGACATCGTGGTGCCCGAACGATGGAAAGGCTGGCGCTGGGAGGCGGTCATAGAACCTCTGGGCGCTTCCTTGCCCGGAGTGGCCTGATCATGAAGCTCTTGTGTGAGGTTTTCCGGAGTCCTCGTAAAGAGGGCATGTATTTGTACGTTAAACGCGATGAGGGTATGACGCGGGTACCGGAAACTCTGCTCAGTGTATTCGGCACTCCCGAGTCTGCACTGGTGTTTGTGCTGGAGCCCACGCGAAATTTGGCGCTGGCAGATGCTGCAACTGTGGTGGCGGCTCTTGAGAGCGAAGGATACTACGTGCAGATGCCGCCAGGATCCGGCAGCGAGGCGATGTTCAATCCCCGTCACAGCCAAGAACAAGGAAAGGACACAGGCGATGCTCACTAGCAGTGCTTACCTGACGGCGTTGATTGTCTATGTACTGTCCGCGTTACTGGCCGTTGCAATGATGAATCTGTGGATGCTGCGAGGACGATCCGTTGCCATCAAGTGTTTGATCTCACTACCGCTCCTCGGTCTTTTACTGACCCCGGCGCTGATTCAGCCCGAGGCGGATACCTTTGCGCCAGCTCTGGTGGTTTTGGCCTTTCAGTGGTTCAGTCAGGGGCCTGAGGCCGCGCAGCACGCGCTCAGACCGTTGCTCATGTTCACCGCGATTGCTGCGGGTCTGGGTCTTGTACTTGCGCTGGTTTTGAGCAGGCTTAGCCGTAAACCGTCTCTTGAACCTTCAAATACCTAGGCACGACTGACTTGCTCGCTCTTGGCTGGTTTGGGTACCCTTGCGCCCCTCACATTTTTGGTCAACGACCTGTGTGTCCTTGATCGTCATTTTTTGAACTGGAGCCCCGTCAATGAAGTTTGAAGGTACTGAGCGTTACGTCGCTACTGAAGATCTAAGCATGGCTGTGAACGCCGCCGTTGCTCTTCAACGCCCCCTCTTGATTAAAGGGGAGCCAGGCACGGGTAAAACCATGCTCGCCGAAGAGGTTGCTGAGGGCTTGGGTTTGCCGCTGATTCAGTGGCACATCAAGTCGACAACCAAGGCACAGCAAGGCCTTTACGAGTACGACGCGGTCTCCCGCCTGCGAGACTCTCAGCTGGGCGACGACAAAGTGCATGATGTCAAAAACTACATCAAGAAAGGAAAACTCTGGGAAGCGTTTACGGCCGAGGAGCAGGTTGTTCTGCTGATCGATGAGGTTGATAAGGCCGATATCGAATTCCCTAACGACCTGCTGGTAGAGCTCGATCGCATGGAGTTTTTCGTCTATGAGACCGGGGAAACGATCAAGGCGACACGCCGGCCCATCATTATCATTACCAGTAACAACGAAAAAGAATTGCCCGATGCGTTCCTGCGCCGCTGTTTCTTCCACTTTATTAACTTCCCGGACAAGAGCACGATGCAACGCATCGTCGACGTGCACTATCCCGACATCACCCAAACCCTCGTTCAAGAGGCGCTGGAAGTCTTCTTCGATCTGCGCTCGGTGCCGGGTTTAAAAAAGAAGCCGTCGACATCCGAGCTCATTGACTGGCTTAAGCTCCTCATGGCCGATGATATTCCCGATGAGATTCTCCGTGAGCGGGATCAGTCCAAAGCCATTCCGCCGCTGTACGGCGCGCTGCTGAAAAATGAGCAGGATGTTCATTTACTCGAGCGACTTGCGTTTATGCATCGCCGAGAGACGCGGTAAACGGCTGACTTGAGGGCCTAAGCGTGCTGATAAATTTCTTTAGTTCCTTGCGCGACGCGGGGATTCCC
The DNA here is from genome assembly GCF_965662665.1 of Congregibacter sp. Lineage (NCBI taxonomy): Bacteria > Pseudomonadati > Pseudomonadota > Gammaproteobacteria > Cellvibrionales > Halieaceae > Congregibacter > Congregibacter sp. The sequence continues at coordinate 50,375 of NZ_CBFIIF010000015.1, forward strand.
GTCACCACTCGTGAGCTTCTGGATCTTTACGAAGGTCTGAGCAAGCACGTGGCCTTTGGCAGTGCGGATGACTTCTATTTCTTTAGCCGCACCTGTCTCGTCAAAGACGAAAAGTATTTCGATCGATTTGACAAAGCGTTTGGCGCGCACTTTGAGGAGCTTCAGGACCTCGATGATGTCATCGAGGCGATGATTCCCGATGACTGGTTGCGCAGTGAGTTTATGAAGCAGCTGTCGGATGAAGAAAAAGAAAAAATTGAATCTTTAGGTGGGCTCGAGAAGCTCATCGAAGAATTCAAGAAGCGTCTCGAAGAACAAAAAAAGCGACATGAAGGCGGTAATAAGTGGGTGGGTACCGGAGGTACATCACCTTTTGGGCAGGAAGGCTACCATCCTGAGGGTATCCGCGTAGGTCCCAATGGCGGTAACGGTAAGGCCGTGAAGGTATGGGATCGTCGGGATTTCAAAAACCTGGACGATAGCGTCGAGCTGGGCACGCGGAACATCAAGATGGCGCTCCGTCGTCTGCGCAAGTTTGCGCGCAACGGTGCAGCGGATGAGTTGGATCTAGATGGCACGATCCGTTCCACAGCAAGGAATGCCGGGCTGCTGGATATTCGCATGGTTCCGGAACGTCACAATGCGGTGAAGGTGCTGCTGTTCTTTGATGTTGGCGGCTCTATGGATCCGCATGTTCGTGTCTGCGAGGAGCTTTTCTCCGCTACGCGCACAGAGTTTAAGCACATGGAAAGCTTTTACTTCCACAACTTCTTTTACGAGAGCGTGTGGAAGAACAATGTGCGCAGGCATGCGGAACGTACCAACATGTTGGATATCCTGCATAAGTACGCCCACGACTACAAAGTGATCATCATTGGGGACGCTTCCATGTCGCCCTATGAGATCGTCCAGCCCGGTGGGTCCGTGGAGCATTGGAACGAGGAGAGCGGCGAGGTTTGGATGCGCCGTATTCTCGAAACCTATGACAAGGCGGTGTGGATCAACCCCGTGCCCCAGGAGGAGTGGGAGTACACCCAGTCTATCTCCATCACCCATAAGTTGATGGAAGGGCGTATGCACCCTTTGACGCTCAAGGGCCTGGAAGACGCGATGACCTATCTGTCGCGTTAAGCAGTGACGCTTTCGCGCAGTCTAGGCTCCCGTGGCCGCAAGATAAGCTACCAGAGCGCCGCTCACAGCGACGTTAAGAGATTCCACGCCGTTACTCATAGGAATAGATAGATTCTCTCCAGGGAGCGCAGAAAGCTCTCTGGATATCCCGGCGGACTCTCCGCCAAGTACAAAGAGGGCACGGGACGCAAAACCTTTGCCATCAAAAAGCGTTCGCCTGCCGCTGGCCTGCAGCCGATAAAGCGTAAAATCGGCATCGCAGAGCGTCTTACTGGCAGTGCTTACAGACTGGCAGCGGAGCAGAGGGGCGCGAAACACGGTCCCGGCGCTAGCCTTGATAACCAGTGGCCCAAGGGCGGGGTTTCCTCGATCTGCGTAGAGCACTCCGTCGATCCCCGCCGCGGCCGCGCTACGGATCACCATGCCCATGTTTTGTGGGTTCGTCACGCCGTCCAGAGCCAGGAGACGCTGCGGCACGTCCGCAAGTGACGCCACGTAATCGTCCAGCTCGCGCATCGCAGGACAGTACACATCCAGCGCCACCCCCTGATCTTGCCGTCCGTTGCGGGAAATGCGCGCAAGCTCTTCACGAGTATGCTCGCGAAAATCCAGAGCTCTTTTTGCAGCCGCTCTTTGGATATCCTTTAAAACGCCGCCACTGCGATTGCTCCTCGCAAGATGCAGTATTCGACAATCCATCTGCGGGTCTTGCAGTGCCTCCAGGACGGCCTTGCGGCCGTAAACGGTCAGGAAGCGTCGTCGTTCCTGCCGTTCCGGTTTGCGGAATTCGCTCATGTTAAGCTCAACTGCCTAAGGAGGCGGAATGATGAAGGAAGTCCCGCTGATTCTCTATAGCACCGTAGGTTGTCATCTCTGCGAAGAGGCAGAGGCCCTGTTGCATGGCGCGCGACAGCTGCAGCCAAAGCTGCAGTGGCGGGTGGTCGATATCGCCAATGACGACGTTCTTTTTGAGCGTTACGGCTGGCTGATTCCCGTGCTGTATGCCAGCTCGGACGACACGGTGTCGGATAACGCCGAAGGTGATGCTGGGCGCAGCGGGCGTGAGCTGCGCTGGCCCTTTGACGCTCAAAAGCTACAGGCGTTTTTGCGCGATGCAGCTATCGCGCCCTAAGACAGCAAGACTTCAGCTAGCCTACGCGCACAGCGAGCACATCACAGGTGGCACCGTGCAAGACGCCGTTGGCTGTGGAACCCATGAGCAGCGCCAGTCCGTAGCGACCATGGCTGCCGACTACAATGAGCCCCGCCGACATTTCCTCGGCAAGCGTATGAATCTCCACTTCGGGCCGACCCAGAACAACGTGGCGACGTTCTTTATCTACACCGTGTTTGAGTCCGAATTTCTCCAACTGCTGTTCGGCCTGCTGATGGATTTCGTCCTGAATGCCAGAGAAGTCCATGGGTATGTCGCCACCATAGGCAAAACTAAGGGGTTCAATGACATGGATGATATGAAGCTCGGCATCGTTATTCCGTGCAATAGCCAGAGCACGTTCCGCAACGGTGTCTGAATCCTCGCTGAGATCGACCGCCATGAGAATTTTATTGTAGTTGGACATAAAAGCTCTCCACACCTGAATGTTAGGGGTAGTCTAGGTCACAAATCTCGTGACTATTGTCTTGCCTGCGTCGGGTGTTGCGTCGCGCTACGGCGCTGCTGATAGCATGCAGGTCCGAGACCATTCATTTATAACACAGTGGTTTGCGTCGAAAACATCGACTAAATCAATAGAATGCAGGAGTTTTCTGTGGGATACGCCATTATTGCGCTGGTTTTGTTGCTGGCGCTGGCACCATTGTGGCACTTCATGCCGACCAAGCGGCAGAAGCATCAGGCGCGCCTTCGCGAGGCAGCAGCCCTGGCCGGCTTGTTTGTGGAGTTTCGTGACCTGCCTTTGGGGCCCGAGCGGCTGGCCCGCCTAGCAGCAACCGAACGACAGGTGCTGTACTACGGCCTAAGGCTTCCTGCGTCAAGGAAAGCAGCGAGGGAACGCTGCGCCTGGTATCGCGAGCAGGGCACCTGGAGCAGTCGCCCAGGGCGTTTGGAGCTTCCTGAAATAGCCAGGGCACTTCCGGAGGCTGTGCTTGCTTTAGGACTATCCGAGGAGAGCTGCGGGGTCTTTTGGCATGAGCGCGGCGACGAAGCCGTTGTGCAGGAAATTGCCGACTTATTGAAGCAATGGCGGGGCAAAATCGTACCCTCCTAAACAACGCTTCTCTTGACCCGAACTCAGTGGGTCTATATATATGCGCCCCTTCGGCCGTTTCCAGGGAGCTGAATAGTAATAAAAAAGTGACCAATTTTAAGTGCACAAACATGCACCATCACTTTAAACAACACTTTAAACAACACTTTAAACAACACTTTAAACAACACTTTACACAACAACAGGTTTTCAAGCCCTATGGGTAAATCTCTCGTCATTGTCGAATCACCTGCAAAGGCCCGGACTATCAACAAGTATCTGGGTAATGACTTTGTGGTGAAGTCGAGCGTGGGGCACATTCGCGACCTGCCCACGGCGGGTTCTGCTACAACAACAGACGCCAAGGAGCGGGCGGCCAAGGCGGCGCAGACGCGCAAGATGTCCCCTGAAGAGAAGGCTATCCAGAAAAAGACCCGATCGCGAGAGCAGCTCGTTCGTCGTATGGGCATTGATCCCGACGAGGGCTGGGCAGCGAACTACGAAATTTTGCCGGGCAAAGAAAAGGTGGTTTCGGAACTTCGAAAGCTTGCCGAAACCTCAGACACCGTCTATCTCGCGACCGATCTTGATCGCGAGGGAGAAGCTATCGCCTGGCACTTGCGTGAGGCCATCGGTGGTGATGACGAGCGCTATCAGCGCGTAGTTTTTAACGAGATCACGAAAAAGGCTATCCAGGATGCCTTTTCCAAGCCATCGCGAATTGATCAGGCGCGGGTTAACGCCCAACAGGCACGACGGTTCCTCGATCGCGTTGTGGGATACATGGTTTCGCCCTTGCTTTGGGCGAAGGTCGCGCGCGGCCTTTCTGCAGGTCGGGTGCAATCGGTAGCTGTGCGTCTTATCGTCGAGCGAGAGCGTGAAATACGCGCGTTTGTCCCGGAGGAGTATTGGGAGATTCATGCGGATCTCGAGAACAAGGCCGCGGAGAAAGCGCGCTTTGAAGTTCGGCGCATGCGTGGCGAAAGGTTTCGTCCCAATAACGAAACCGATGCTATGGCAGCGCGGGATGCGCTTGCGGAAGCAGACTATGTTGTCAGTGATCGCGAAGACAAGCCCACGCGTTCCAAGCCCCCAGCGCCATTTATCACCTCGACGCTGCAGCAGGCGGCGAGTACGCGTCTAAGTTTTAGTGTGAAGAAGACTATGATGTTGGCCCAGCGCCTTTATGAGGCCGGCTACATTACTTATATGCGAACAGATTCGACGAATCTGAGTGCGGATGCAGTGACAGCCTGTAGAGATTACATCAAAGGTAATTTCCCCAAGCAGTATCTGCCGGAGCAGGCCGCCCGCTATTCATCCAGCGATAATGCACAGGAAGCGCACGAAGCGATTCGCCCCTCCGATGTAAACGTCCAGCAGGGGCATTTGCAGAATATGGAGCGGGACGCCGAGCGTCTGTATGAGCTGATCTGGCGACAGTTTGTGGCCTGCCAGATGCCGGCCGCCGAATACACATCGACCACCATTACTGTGGCAGCGGGCGAGTTCCACTTAACGACGCGGGGTCGTATCGTACGTTTTGATGGCTACACTCGCGTGCAGCCGCCTCAGGGTCGTAAAGCCGAAGATATGGTATTGCCGGACCTCAACAAAGGTGATCCCTTAACGTTATTGACGCTGGAGCCGGCGCAGCATTTCACCGCACCGCCATCGCGTTACGGTGAGGCCAAGCTTGTGAGTGAACTCGAGAAGCGCGGCATCGGTCGCCCCTCGACCTATGCATCGATTATTTCCACGATTCAGGACCGCGGCTATGTGCGGCTGGAGAATCGTCGTTTTTATGCGGAGAAGATGGGTGAGATTGTTACCGATCGTCTCGAGAGCAGCTTTAGCGATCTTCTCGACTACGGTTTTACCGCGGGCATGGAGGAGCGTCTCGACTCCGTAGCAGATGGTGAGCTTGATTGGCGTCAGTTGCTAAATGAGTTTTACGGTGATTTCAAAGAGCGGGTAGAGCGTGCTGAACTGCCAGAGCCTGATGGTATGCAGTCCAACGCGCCAACGATGACCGATATACCCTGCAAGGCCTGCGGGCGGCCCATGCAGATACGCACAGCGAGTACCGGTGTGTTTCTTGGCTGCTCCGGGTATGCCTTGCCACCAAAAGAGCGCTGTAAAGAAACCGTTAACCTGATTCCCGGCGATGAGGTTGTTGATGCGGACGCGGATGATGAGGCTGAGTCGCGACTATTGCGTAGCAAGCATCGCTGCAAGCTTTGTAATGCTGCAATGGACAGCTACCTCATTGACGAAGAGCGCAAGTTGCACGTCTGCGGTAACAATCCGGATTGTTCAGGCTTTGAAGTAGAGCTGGGTAAGTACAAGATTAAGGGCTACGACGGTCCTACGCTGGAGTGTGATAAGTGCAGTAGCGAAATGCAGCTCAAGACGGGCCGCTTCGGTAAGTACTTTGGCTGCACCAATAGCGAATGTAAGAACACCCGTAAGCTTTTGCGCAGTGGAGAGCCAGCGCCCCCGAAGATGGATCCCGTGCAGATGCCCGAGCTGATCTGCGACAAAGTCGAGGATCACTATGTGTTGCGCGACGGTGCTGCCGGACTGTTCCTTGCCGCAAGTCAGTTTCCCAAGCATCGTGAGACGCGCGCGCCGCTCGTGCGCGAGCTGCTCCCGCATAAAGATGAGATCGATCCAAAATACACGTTTTTGTTCGACGCTCCCACAGAAGACAAAAGCGGTAACCCGGCGCAAATTCGCTACAGCCGCAAGACCAAAGAACAATATGTAATGACCGAGGAAGACGGTAAGGCGACGGGCTGGAAGGCATTCCACGACGGAGGACGCTGGCAGATACAAGAGGCTCCCCCTAAACGGAAGCCCAAGGCCAAAGCGAAAGCCAAGGCGAAGACAAAAGCCAAGGCCAAAGCAAAAGCAAAAGCCAAGAGCTCTCCGGTGTCCTAGGCGATGTCGCGCACGCGAGGGGAGGCGAATCAAGCGCTTTACCGCGCGCGGATTCTGCTTGAGGCCTGGGATCGCATGCGCAGCGAAGCGAGGCACACCGAGAGCGCGCTCATAGACGGCTTTCTGCCGGCGGTGCGCATGCACTTGCTGGAGGCCTATGGCTGGTTTCTCTTAGCTGTATCCGGCGTCGAAGAAGCATCGTCGCTTACCCTGCCGGCAAATACCGGGGATCTCCCGCGGCCTGATGCCGGTAAGGCCCTAAGCCCCGAAATCGCTGAGTTTACCCAACTGGAGAAAACGGGCTGGCTGGCACAGATGCTCGAGGATACTTCGGGCGCAGGTCCATCACCGGGCGCCCAGAGTAGTGTGCAATCTGTGCAGGGGCTGTTGGTTAGTGACCGTGAAGTCGCAGGCTTTGCTGTCGTGATGGCTTGGGCAGATGCGTTATCGGCCACCATGACCAGAATGGATGATTCGCTATCTGAGTGTTAGAGCGCCCTGTCTCGTAGTCGACTTGTTCCGGAGGGAGCAGGACTGCTACCATTGCGCTGCAACTCTCATTTAGAGGTTACTGCGTGCCTACATCTTTGCTCGAGATCGTGGATCTCGGTGATGGCGACATAGTTCTACAACGTGCTGATGACGATAGTAAACCTCTCGTGACCATCAGCTTCTCCGACGAAACCCGAATGTACATTCTGGATAAGGGACTGGAAGTGGCGAAAGCTATGATTCAGGCCGGTATTCAGGCTGCCGCGGAGGTCGCGGAGCAGACGGACGTCGAAGTAGAGACTGAGCCCACACAAACAGCCCCTCGAATCCTGCACTGATTCGAGAGGCGATCGGCTGTGTCTAAGCCGGCAGCCTTGAACAAGGTTTTTTGTTCAGCCCCGGGGTGATTGAGGCCCTGGAAAGTCTAGGGCGCTGTTAATTTCGCTAATTCCGCCAATTCCGCCAATTCGGTTTGGTTAGCCAGGCATCCTCTATAGCGATTGCCAATCGAGTACTACTTCGAGTACTGCTTCGAGTACTGCATCGACCGACGAATCACCCCTACGCTTAGGCCTTCAATGGCGAAACTGCTCTCCGCGAGGTCAACATCGATTGGAGACAGGTCGTCGTTTTCGGGTAAAAGTTGCAGGTGGCGCTTGTCACGACCATGTTTCAGCCGCTTTACCGTTACCTCATCATCGATGCGAGCGACAACGATCGCGCCGTTGTCAGCTACCGGCGTGCTGTGGACGGCTAACAGGTCGCCATCGTGAATGCCTACGTTGATCATACTGTCGCCTTGAACCCGCAGTAGATAATCCGCCGGGGGGTGGAACAGGGACGGATCGATAGCGCAGTGTTCTTCGACATTCTCTGCGGCAAGAATAGGGTCTCCCGCTGCGACCTTTCCGACGATAGGCAGGCCCGCGTCTTCGGGCAGCCTAATACCTCGAGACGCTCCGGGGATGATCTCGATGGCGCCCTTGCGGGCGAGGGCTTTGAGGTGCTCCTCAGCGGCGTTGGCAGATTTAAATCCCAGCTCCCGGGCAATGTCGGCCCGGGTAGGGGGCATGCCGGTATCGCCGATATGACGACGGATAACGTCCAGAACCTGTTCCTGACGAGCAGTAAGCTTGAGCATGAGGCACCTGTGAATTTGTACAGTGCCTGTGATTATATACAGTAAACGCGGCGGAGCAACTAATCTTATTGCGACGTTTTGCCGCGCATCTTCGCAGTCAGTTACTCCCTAAAAGCTTGTCGCGCTGTTAACGCCAATGACAGACAAACGCCGTCGCTAGACGTCCTCGATTGCCAGTACCGTGTCCGGCTCGATATTGGATAGAGGGCTACTCCACTGCAGGGGGTGCATCGCTGCGTCCGGGTCGATCTCATCAGCGTCATCCAGTTCAAACGGCGTGCGCCAGTCTTCGGGTGCCGCTGCGGTGCGCAAACTGAGTTCCGCCCAGACGTCGAGATCAAAATCGGCTAGCTCTCCGTCCAGGTACTGGACCTGAACATTGGCCTCATCTAAATCGAGGGACACAATTTCAAACAGTTGGCCGCTCTCGCGATCCTGATACCAGCGGCCCAGTTTTGGTACAAATTGACTCATATCTCTTCTCCCTAGGACTCTTAAAGCTATCAGCATTTTGGGGAGATGCCAGCGAAGAAAACTGTCAGGATTAAGTGACAGTTATTGCCCTGCGCGTGAGCACTTTTGAAGGAACCGTGGCTATTCAATCACTTGGCGTTGCCGTTGCACGAAGCGTCTAAGCTTGTAGGGTCGCTGTTATACTTTCACCGCCTTAAGGGCGTTTTCTACATGCTCAAATAGTCTAAAACCAGTCGGGATCGCCATGGAATCACAACTCGCGGTTGCTTTTGCACACGTCGCCAATAGCCTCAACTTACCCTGGGTCTGGGTGGCTACGGGGGGGCTGCTGCTCATTGCGCTAGTTGGTCAATGGGTGATCGGAGCGCTTCTCCGGCGCGTCCACCGCTTGGCGCAGCAGTCTACTCAGCAGTGGGACGACGCTTTTGTGGTCGCGCTTATCGCTCCCGCGAAACTAGCCTGGTGGTTGCTGCTATTGACGCTGCTGTTCGCGCTATTACCCGCTTTGGCGTCCCTGAGAGAGGTCGCCTTAACCGTTCTCCATGCTTCGCTGGTGCTTCTCGTGCCCTGGTTTCTGCATCGCCTCATCGCCAACATCGAGGAGCAAGTTGTACTCGCCAAATTCGCCGATGGCGCATCGGTAGACAAGGCAACTGTGCGATCCACGGCCAGGTTGTTACGTGTCGCACTGTGGTTGATCACAGCGTTGATGCTTCTTCAGACCCTGGGCGTGTCTGTGTCCGGTTTGCTGGCCTTCGGCGGTATTGGTGGCATCGCTGTGGGATTTGCCGCAAAGGATTTACTGGCGAACTTTTTTGGTGGACTGGGTATCTACATGGACCGGCCTTTCACCATTGGAGATTGGGTGCGGTCACCGGATCGGGCGCTGGAAGGTACCGTCGAGGACATCGGTTGGCGCGTAACGCGCATACGCACCTTTGATAAGCGGCCGCTTTACGTTCCCAATTCGGTGTTCAGTCAAATTGTGATTGAGAATCCATCGCGAATGCTCAATCGGCGTATTTACGAAAAGTTTGGATTACGCTACGACGACAGCAGGGTCCTTGCGGCCGTGGTTGAGGCCGTCCGTGAGATGCTCAATGCTCACGAGGCCATCGATACGAGCCAGACCATTATTGTTAACTTTGAGTCCTTCGGTGGTTCGTCGCTGGACTGCTTTTTGTACTGTCATACAAGAACGACCAATTGGGTGGAGTATCACGGCGTGAAGCAGGACGTGCTCATAAAGGTCCTGGAGATAGTGCATCAGCATGGCGCTGACATCGCGTTTCCTACGCGTACGCTGCTGATGCCGGGTCCCGCAGAGGAGTTGAACGCATGAGTCTGGCACTCATCGGAGGCACTGGTCTCAATAGTCTTGATGGTCTGGAGGTGTTGGCATCACACGCGGTCGAGACACCCTATGGGCAGCCATCCATGGCCATAGAAGAGGGTGTATACGCGGGGAAGAAGGTGTTTTTCTTTCACCGTCATGGAGGTAACGCCCAGCCTATTCCACCTCACAGGGTTAACTATCGCGCTAACCTGTGGGCTCTGAGAGAGCTTGGCGTAGAGCGCATCATCGCAGCCAATGCCGTGGGTGCCATTGATCCTTTGATGACAAGTGGCAAGCTAGTGCTTCCCCATCAGATCATCGACTACACTTGGGGGAGGGAGCACAGCTTTGATGACGGGAGCAGCGGCAAACTTCTGCATGTGGACTTCACGCATCCCTACGACGAGGTGCTTCGTAGTGAGATTCTCAGAGCAGCAGAGACCGCCGGCGTGTCTTGCATTGACTCGGCGGTGCTGGGAGTGGTGCAAGGGCCCAGGCTGGAAACTGCCGCCGAGGTGGCGCGTTTTTCTCGTGATGGCTGTGACTTGCTGGGCATGACCGGGATGCCGGAAGCGGCCTTGGCCCGGGAGTTGGGAGTCCCCTATGCGGCGATTTGTATGGTCGTAAATGCTGCCGCCGGTTTGAACGATGCACCTATCTCTATTGATGACATACGCCAGACGCTTCTGACGGAAACCGCTCTCTTTGGTGCTGTGGTCACAGCGTTTCTTAAGGCTTAACCAATCAGCTAGATGTCTTCGTCCTCTGCACTCTCATCGTCGATCGGCAGTAACTCGATGGGCAAGGCATGACGCTCGCGAAACTCTCTTTCCTCAGGAGGCAGAAGAGGGAGCGCCTCTTCGCTCATTGGCGTGACCTTGATGATCACACCGACGACCGGATGATCCAGATAATGTATCTCTCCGGAGCGCATTCGTCGGGTTTGGCGATGCACGATAGCGTGCCGCCAGGGATACTCAGGACCAATTGATTCCTCTTCAACCGGTATCTCAAGCTGAGGGGGCTCAGGATCACTAGACGCAGGGCTCTGCGCCAATAAGGGGTCGGTTGCGGTGTCCAGAAGCGCACTATCGTTGACGGGAGCCCAGGGGTTCATCTCCCGTCCCCCCAGAGTCTTTACTACCAGGGATGACGGAGACAGCGGAGGAGGGTCGATCTGCCACGCTTCCGGTAAGTACTCACCCAGGGTGTTCAACCACAGGTCAAGGGCGATGTGCAGATAGCGGGAGCGATAGACCTGGAGGCTGCCCTGAAGAGCCGGCCAATCCAGGCTATCTATGTCTCCGGAGCGATCCATGATCAGCGCGGGGGTTTCATTCGCTTCGTTGAGCTGCGCCCACCAGCTGCCATGAAAGGCAATACGGTTACCCTGGCGCCGCAAACTTCGAGCCTGGGCGCGAAACTCGAGACTCCGGTTATCGAGGAGTACGTAGGGGAGACTGACAATGGGGCTGGTCAGGTCAATCTGGGGCTCCTCGAGGTCAGGATTAGGGCCGTTGGGATCGTTTGGTAGATTGCTAAGACCGCCTTCCAATTGCGCGGCGGTATCTTCTGGCGGGTTGAGAGCGTCCGCTGTGTTGGGATCTGCGTCATCAACGATGGCTAACAGGTCCAGATCAGTCAACGGCGTGGTCAGGGCGTCAGGACGCGAGTGGTCCAGTAGCTCTTCTATGGGCGCGGGGACTTTAAGGATTTGGGTTCCCCGGGCGTCGATAGCGCTCTCGTAGGCCAGGCTTTCTTCGACTCGGCGGTCCGCCATCTTGGGATCCAGTAGGTAGCGATAACGCTCTGGATATTCGAGGGTGGGCAGAGGGTCCCACTGCTCCGCCAAGCGGCTGTCGGCACTTTCGCGCACAAATATCAGAATTTCGGTGCGGTACCAGTTCTCAGCGAGCTCTTCGGGAACCTCAGCCAGCGCATCTCGGTTAAGCAGGGTGGATGCCAAGGCGAAGGCGTAAACAGCGAGTAACGAAATGCTAGGCTGCTTCATCTAGAGCTTCTCCTGCCAGTCGCTGGAGCAATTCTCTGGCGAGTTCTTCTCGCCGTTGGATATCCGGCAGGGCCCGCTCTATGCGTAGCCGCGTCGGTCCGGATAGTTTGTATTGCAGGGGCTGCTCCTGCACCAGTGTCACCAACTGCAGGGGATCTACGTTGGTGTTATCGGCAAAGTCGATGTGGCCTCCCGCGTCCCCAAGCTCCAGGGCTTTGATCCCACAGCGCTGGGCAAGCAGGCGCAGGGAGCTGGCGATAAACAAGCCTTTCACGGGGGCGGGAAGGAGTCCGAATCGATCAATCATCTCAACCTGCATTTCACGAAGTGCCAGGTCATTCTCGCAGGCCGCAATGCGCTTGTAGAGTATTAACCGCATATTAGGGTCAGGAAGATAACTGTCGGGTATGAGTGCGGGACTGTGCAGGTTAACTTCGGTGATAGCCTGCAGGGGTGCGTCCACATCAGGAATATCGCCCCGGCGCAGTGCCTCCACGGCTTGTCGCAGCAGCTGGGAGTACATGGCAAACCCTACACTTTGGATTTGACCGCTCTGCTCATCGCCCAGTAACTCGCCGGCGCCGCGAATTTCGAGATCGTGAGTTGCCAGTTGATAGCCGGCGCCCAGATCTCCCGCCGCCTCTATTGCTTCGAGGCGCTTGCCCGCATCGGTGGTCATCGCCGAGGCTGGGGGGCAGAGAAGGTAAGCATAGGCCTGATGGTGTGACCGTCCAACCCGGCCCCGAAGCTGGTGAAGTTGCGCCAGTCCAAACTTGTCGGCTCGATCGATAATAATCGTGTTCGCATTTGGGATGTCGATGCCTGTTTCGATAATGGTCGAGCAGATCAGGATATGGTGTCGCTGGTGATAGAAGTCCGACATGACCCGCTCAAGCTGGGTCTCATGCATTTGGCCGTGGGCGACGGCTACCGATAGATCGGGCAGGAGTTCTCTCAAGGCCTCGGCGCGCTGTTCAATGGTACGAACCTCGTTATGAACATAGAAAACCTGCCCACCCCTGAGGGATTCTCTCAATACCGCTTCTTTTATCAGGCCGTGATCGTGTTCGCGGACAAAGGTTTTGATGGACAGTCTGCGTGCCGGTGGTGTGGCGATGATTGACAGGTCGCGCATGCCGCCCAGCGCCATATTGAGCGTTCGGGGTATCGGTGTTGCGGTCAGGGTGAGTATGTCCACTTCGGCGCGAAGGGCTTTAATGCTGTCTTTTTGACGAACACCAAAACGGTGCTCCTCATCGATAATCAATAAACCCAGATCCGAAAACTTGACGTCGCTTTGTATGAGCTTGTGCGTGCCGATAAGGATATCTACGTCCCCTGCAGCCAGGCGTTTGGCAACTTCCCGGGTGTCCGAGGCGGCACGAAAACGGGACATCACTTCGATCTTAACCGGCCAGTTCGCAAAGCGATCGCGGAAGGAGTTGTAGTGTTGCTGGGCGAGGAGGGTGGTCGGCACTAAAACCGCAACCTGACGCTGATTGGCGGTGGCGATAAACGCAGCGCGCATGGCGACTTCGGTTTTTCCAAAGCCCACATCACCACAGACCAGCCGATCCATGACTCCGGTGCCACACATATCCTGCTCTACAGCGTCGATGGCAGCGGCCTGATCGGGTGTTTCTTCGAAGGGAAACCCTGCGGCGAATCTCTCGTAGTCTTCTTCAGGACTTATAAACTGAACGCCTTCGCGGGCTTCACGGCGAGCGTAGACCTCGAGCAGCTGGGCAGCCACATCGTTAGCTTTCTCTCGCGCCCTGCGCTGAGCCTTGTCCCATTGTTCAGAGCCCAGACGGTGCAGAGGCGCGTGCTCGGGGTCGCTGCCGGCATAGCGGCTGATGAGCTGCAGAGAAGACACCGGCACATAAAGCTTTGATTGATCCGCGTACTCCAGGGTTAAAAACTCGGCCGCGGCTCCATCAACGTCGAGGTGCGTTAAGCCCATGTAACGTCCGATGCCGTGCTCGGCATGCACAACCGGGGATCCTTCGCGCAATTCGTTGAGGTCCCGAAATATGGCTTCCGGGTCCAAGGCATCACGGCCTCGGCGTCGCCGCCGCTGCGCTACTCGCTCGCCAAAGAGCTGGGTCTCGGTAACCAGCATGGGCGCCTTTGGTCCGAGGTTTATACCGCGGTCGATGGGTGCTACCGCCAGCGCGAACTCGCTGCCAGATGCCACGAAGTCACTCCAGCTGTTAACTTCTGCCGGGGGCTTGTCTAGCGACTCCATGAGGATCTCTCGACGCCCGGGGGTTTCTGCGCAGAGCAAAACGGGACCACTGTGTCCTTCCAGGAGTGTTCTCAGCCGAACAGGGAGTCCCGTTTCGTTTTCGCCATCCAAAAGCTGAGGGGGCGGCTCGATGCTGGTGGTGATGTGCGCTGGCGCTTCAGCGGTATGGCGCATCTCCAGGACCGCGTGATTGCCCAGAGCTTGAAAGAGTTCCTCTACCGGCATAAACAGCTCCGCCGGTGACAGGAGCGGGCGCCGGGGATCCACACCGTAGTCGGTAAAGCGTCGCGATGCCTCCTCCCAAAACCGTGTCGCCGCACTGTAATGATCGCCCAGCGTAACCAGTGCTGCGTTGTCCGGCAGATAATCCAGCAATGATTCGCAGCTATTAAAAAATAGCGGGAGGTAATACTCCGCGCCACCCGGAGCGCGACCATCACTGAGCTCGGTAAAAATGGGGCACTGGTCATGATCGACGTCGAAGCGGGCGTACCACCTTTGCTGAAATGCCTGAATGCCAGGCTTGTCCAAGGGAAACTCCCGGGCAGGGAGGAGGTCCACGCTGGACAGTTTCTCAATGGTGCGCTGCGTTTCCGGGTCAAAGCAGCGTAAGGAATCAATCTCGTCGTCCAGCAAATCTATGCGCAAGGGTAGTTTGCTACCCATGGGGTAGATGTCCATGAGAGAGCCGCGAACGGCAAACTCGCCATGCTCATAGACCGTGTCGACGGCGCGGTATCCACTCTTTGAGAGGGCTGTGCGCAGCGCTTCAATATCCAGGGACTGCCCTTCTTCCAGCAGCAGGCTATTGGCCTCGATGTAGTGGCGAGGGGGCAGCCGCTGCATGAGTGCCGCCATGGGCAGCAGTAAAACGCCACGCTGGGTTTGCGGGAGTCGGTGGAGTGTGCGAAGACGTTCGGAAACGATGTCCTGGTGCGGCGAAAAGTTATCGTAGGGCAGTGTTTCCCAGTCTGGCAGTTGGAGAATTTCGCAGTCCTTTGGAAGGAAGAACGGCAGCTCCCGGGCGAGCATTTGTGCTTGCGCCGTGTCCTCCGTAAAAGCTACCAGTAAGCGCTCTTCCGTCGCCAGTTCAGCGATGCACAGCGAAGCCGTGCTGCCAAAAAACGGACCTATCGCGGTACGAGAGCCTGTTTTTGTAGGCCAGGGACAGTCGGCCAGCAGAGGAGCGAATAACATAAATTCTGGAGTGGTTTGGCGGGATTCGGAGACGCATTGTAGAGCGAGGTGGGGTGCTGCTCCAAACTGTGATCAAGGCAACATTTGCCAAGTTGCTAGGGAGCCAAGGCGCGGGGATAATACGCGGCCCATAGTATTGCTTCGCGATTACCTCGCCATTAAAGGAAACTTATCCGTGACGGACCGCAAAAGACCACGCCCCGACGACTACTTCAAGGACTGGAAAGAGCGCGAAGCGCTGGCAGAAGACATCATTCCGCTAGTGGGCCGTCTTGCCCGGGAGAAAAACGTTAAGTGCTTCTGCTATGACAAGTCGCTGGTAAACACCTCGGTGCTGGATCTCATGAAGACCCACCGCTATGTCCGCCAGGTCGAAGGTAATGAACTCTCGGAGCGTGAGACCCATCCTGTATTAATGGCAATGAGCAAGCTGGATTTGGGGCCTGCGCACATTGATGTGGGTCGATTGGCGGTTAATTACTACGATAAGAATCACGGCAAAGGCCTGAGCGTCGACGAGTATGTGCAGGAGCAGCTTGGCTACCTCATGCAAAGCGATGACTCGGCGGCACAGGAGCCAGTCGATGTTGTGCTTTACGGCTTTGGGCGTATTGGTCGCCTGGTGGCAAGAATTCTCATTGATAAAGCGGCGGGTGGCGAGGCGTTTCGCCTCCGCGCGATCGTCGTGCGTAAGGGCAAGGCTCCGAACGACTTGGAAAAGCGCGCAAGCCTGCTTCGTCGGGATTCGGTACACGGCGCCTTTAACGGCACGATTCGGGTCGACGAAGAGCGTCAGAGCTTTGTGGCCAACGGCAATGAAGTACGGGTTATTTACGCAGACTCGCCAGATAGCATCGATTACACCGAGTACGGCATCAACAACGCGATTGTCATCGACAACACAGGTGTTTGGCGCGATGAAGAGGGCCTGTCGCAACATCTGAAGTCCAAAGGCGCCGCCAAAGTCATCCTCACGGCACCGGGCAAAGGCGATATCAAAAATATCGTTGCGGGCATTAATAACGAGGATATCGACCCAGGGGACAGCATTATTTCAGCGGCGTCATGCACGACTAACGCGATCGTGCCGCCCTTAAAAGCGATCGATGACAAATTTGGCATCCTCCATGGTCACGTGGAGACCGTTCACGCCTTTACCAACGATCAAAATCTGATCGACAACTATCATAAGGCCGATCGGCGGGGGCGGAGTGCGCCGCTCAATATGGTGATTACCGAAACCGGAGCGGCGAAGGCCGTGGCAAAGGTGCTGCCACAGCTGTCTGGAAAGTTGACGGGGAACGCTATTCGAGTGCCGACACCGAATGTATCAATGGCCATTTTGAACCTCACCCTGAAGGAGGAGACCGACGCGGAGTCTTTGAACGAGTACATGCGGCACATGGCATTACACTCGAGCATGCGCCGACAGATCGATTACTCCAACTCTCCCGAAGTAGTCTCATCCGACTTTGTGGGATCGCGAACAGCCTGTGTTTATGACGCAAGGGCGACCATTGTCAGCGGGAATCAGGCGGTCATGTATCTATGGTACGACAATGAATTTGGCTATAGCTGCCAGGTTTACCGCGTCATGGAGCGTATGGCGGGGGTCAACTACGCCGTTTATCCCGAGTCGGCCTAGTTTCTAAAGGGAACTGCCCTCAGCATTTTGTGCAAATTGGTGCCCGCTTCAGTGGCGGGAGCACCCTGCGCTTCGCTATAATGCGCGCGGCCTGAAGCCGGCTCGTCGGGGGAGCGAAGCGAGTCGGTAAGTCAATCAAGGTAACAACTGCTCAAGACGTCGCTTCAATGACGCTGCAGGGCTTATCTATTCGCTTGAAACACAACGACAATCCAGGCGGGTTACATGATCAAAATTTCCCGAGGGCTTGATATCCCTCTCGAGGGTGCGCCCGATCAGACTATCTCTGATGCACCCGAGCCGCGCGCTGTAGCGGTGCTTGGCGCTGACTACGTGGGCATGAAGCCAACGATGGCCGTGCAGGTCGGCGATCGCGTCCAGTGTGGGCAGGTGCTTTTCAGCTGCAAGAAAACCGAAGGTGTTCACTACACAGCTCCGGCTGCCGGGACCGTGTCTGCGATTAACCGCGGTGCCAAGCGAGTTCTGCAATCGGTAGTCATTGACCTGGATGGTGATGACGCCGTCGCTTTCGATGCTTACACAGCAGACGATGCTCGGGCTCTTGCGCCAGAGCTGGTTAGAGCTCAGCTTCTAGCTTCCGGACAGTGGGCGGCGCTGCGTACGCGCCCGTTCAGTTCTGTGCCTGGGCCTGAGCACCAGCCCGCGGCCGTATTCGTTTCTGCGATGGATACGCATCCATTGGCGGCAGATCCGTCGATTATTGTTGCAGAGCAGTCCGAGGCTTTTTCCCTGGGACTTGATCTCCTCGCGGGTCAGACGACAGGATCCCTGTATGTCTGTAGCGCGCCTGGTTCCGGGATATCTGGTGGCAGCGCGGATAATATTCAACGGGAAGAGTTCGCAGGGCCCCATCCCGCGGGATTGGCGGGTACCCATGTACATCATCTGTTTGGTGCGAGCGCTGACCGGATGGTGTGGACCGTGGGGTATCAGGATGTCATTGCTATCGGCAGACTGTTTTTGGATGGTCGTGTTTGGACGGAGCGCGTAGTAGCACTGGCAGGGCCCCAGGTCGAAAAACCACGACTGCTGCGAACTCGACTGGGGGTCGATCTTGAGGCTTTGGTCGCCGGACAGCTGGCGGCAGGCGAAAACCGCATTGTTTCCGGCTCTGTACTGGGCGGGCGCAAAGTCGCAGGTGCTACCGCCTATCTGGGGAGATACCACACCCAGGTGACGGTCCTTCAAGAAGGACGGGAGCGCGAGTTTCTGCACTATCTAAGTCTGGGTGCCCAAAAGCACTCGAGCCTTGGTATCTACCTGAGCAGTTTTTTTGGCCGCAAGCCGCTACCCATGACGACGTCGACCAATGGTAGCGAGCGAGCGATGGTTCCCGTGGGCGCCTACGAACGCATCATGCCCCTGGATATTTTACCCACCCAGTTGTTGCGTTCCCTCATCGTCGGCGATACGGAAACCGCTCAGGCTCTGGGGTGTTTAGAGCTTGACGAAGAAGATCTGGCCCTGTGCACCTACGTGTGCCCGGGCAAATACGAATACGGGCCTATCCTCAGAGATAACCTGACACGCATACAGAAGGAGGGTTGAGTCGTGGCTTTACGCAAATGGCTTGACGGTGTTGAGCACCACTTCCAGGACGGCGGACGCTATCAAAACTTCTATCCGCTCTTCGAAGCCGTGGACACCATATTTTACAAACCTTCATCGGTAACGCGCTCTACAGCGCATGTTCGCGATGGTATCGACTTAAAGCGCATCATGATCACGGTGTGGCTTGCGGCATTCCCGGCAATGTTCTACGGAATGTACAACCTCGGCTTTCAGGCCAATGAGGTTCTTGCGGTAACCGGCGGCAGCGTTGACGGTTGGCGGGGATCGCTCATTGCGACTTTTGGTGGCAATGACTCTGCGAATATCTGGCACAACATGTGGTTTGGCGCGCTGTATTTCGTGCCCATTTACTTTGTGACTTTTGCGGTCGGCGGTTTTTGGGAGGTTCTCTTTGCCATCAAGCGAGGCCACGAGATCAACGAGGGTTTCTTTGTAACCTCCATTTTGTTTGCGCTGATCTGCCCGCCGGATCTGCCTCTTTGGCAGGCGGCTCTGGGGATTAGCTTCGGGATCGTGATCGGCAAAGAAGTGTTTGGAGGCACGGGTAAGAACTTCCTCAACCCGGCACTCACTGGTCGTGCGTTTTTGTACTTTGCCTATCCCGCGCAGCTATCGGGTGACGCGGTGTGGACAGCGATCGACGGTTACAGTGGTGCGACGCCGCTGGGCTTGGTGGCGGCCGAGGGCATGACCGCACTGCAAGCGCAATACACTTGGATCGACGCCTTCATCGGTGCGATCCCCGGCTCCATCGGTGAGACCTCGACATTGATGGTCATGATCGGCGGCGCCGTGTTGCTCCTCACCAAGGTGGCTTCCTGGCGCGTAGTCGCTGGGGTGTTTCTGGGTATGTTTGTGTTTTCCTCGTTCCTGAACATCGTGGGCTCCGATAGCAATCCTGCGTTCTCCATGCCCTGGTACTGGCACATGGTGGTGGGCGGCTTTGCTTTCGGCATGTTCTTTATGGCGACGGACCCCGTTTCAGCAGCGATGACCGATCGCGGTCGTTGGGCTTATGGTTTCTTGATCGGCGTCATGACGGTACTTATTCGGGTTATAAACCCGGCGTTCCCCGAGGGCATCATGCTGGCGATATTGTTCGCCAACCTCTTCGCGCCCTTGTTTGACCATTTCGCCGTCCAGGCGAACATCAAGAGGAGACTTGCCCGTGGCTAGTAACGACGGTATTGGCAAGATTCTGGGCGTAGCGCTGGCACTGTGTATCGTTTGTTCGGTCATTGTTTCCACGGCAGCGGTGGTGCTTAAGCCGGCACAGCAGGCCAATAAAACCCTCGATCGCAAGCGAAATATTCTTCAGGCGGCAGGTATGCTGGAGGAAGGACGCAGCGTGGAAGAGCAGTTCGCCGTGGTGGAAGAGCGCTTTGTAGATCTTCAGAGCGGTCAGTTCACCGATATGGTCACAGCGGGCTATGACCAGCGAGCGGCGGCCAAGGACCCTTCTCTGTCACGGAATGTGCCCGGGGAAGAAGACATTGCCAAGGTCGGTCGGCAAGCCAAAGTGGCTCAGGTGTACCTGGTTCGTGGCGATGGCGGTGACTTTGAAAAGATCATTTTGCCCGTTCACGGCTACGGACTTTGGTCAACGCTCTACGGATTTCTTGCTCTCGAGTCCGACGGCAATACTGTTGCCGGACTGGGATTTTACGATCACGGAGAGACGCCCGGATTGGGTGGAGAGGTCGATAACCCTCGCTGGAAAGCCTTATGGCCCGGCAAAAAAGTCTATCGTGACGGTGCGGTGGAGCTGAGCTTGAGCAAAGGCGCAGTTGATCCGGCAAACGCCAATGCCGACTGGATGGTGGATGGCCTGTCAGGCGCGACGCTTACCAGTCGCGGTGTTACAAATCTCATCGATTTTTGGTTGGGCGATGATGGCTTCGCCCCCTTCCTTACAAACCTGAAAGATGGGGAGGCCTGATCATGGACTCTGTAAAAGACACGCTCGCGGGACCGATTTTCAAGAACAATCCGATCGCGCTACAGATCCTTGGGATTTGTTCCGCCTTGGCCGTGACCTCATCTTTGAAGGTCACTCTGGTGATGTGTATCGCCCTGACCATGGTCACGGCCTTTTCGAATCTGTTTATCTCCTCGATCAGGCACCATATTCCCGGAAGCATCCGCATTATCGTTCAGATGACGATCATTGCGTCTCTGGTGATTCTGGTTGATGAGGTACTCAAGGCGGTCGCTTACGACATCAGCAAACAGCTGTCTGTGTTCGTGGGATTGATTATCACTAACTGTATTGTGATGGGTCGAGCCGAGGCCTACGCCATGAAAAACCCGCCGGTGGCGAGCTTTATGGATGGTATCGGAAATGGCCTCGGGTACTCGGTGGTGCTGATCTTTGTCGCGGTGATTCGCGAACTATTTGGCGCAGGCAAGTTGTTCGGATTTGAGATTCTTCCGCTGGTGACCGAAGGTGGTTGGTACAACCCCAACGGCTTATTGCTGCTTCCACCGAGCGCGTTTTTCCTGATTGGCCTGTTTATCTGGATCCTCCGTTCCGCGGATGCCAAGCAGGTTGAAGAGCCGGACTTCCGCATGGCGAAGCACACTGCAGCGGAGGAGGGCGCCTGATGGAATATTATCTTGGCCTGTTTGTACGGGCGATTTTCATTGAGAACATGGCGCTGTCTGTCTTTCTCGGTATGTGTACCTTCCTTGCGGTATCCAAAAAGGTAAGCGCGGCGATCGGTCTTGGGATCGCGGTGGTGGTGGTGTTGACGATCACGGTGCCGGTAAACAATTTGATCTACAACTACCTGCTGGCGGATGGCGCTCTTGCCTGGGCTGGCTTACCGGATGTGGATTTGAGCTTTCTGGGACTGCTGTCGTATATCGGCGTTATTGCCGCACTCGTGCAGATACTCGAAATGTTTCTGGATAAGTACGTACCCGCGCTCTACAACGCACTGGGCGTGTTTCTACCGCTGATTACCGTGAACTGTGCAATCCTCGGCGCCTCGCTGCTGATGGTCGAACGTGACTATAACTTTGGCGAAAGTGTGGTCTTTGGTGCTGGCGCAGGTGTCGGTTGGGCGTTGGCGATCGTCGCCTTGGCAGGCATCCGGGAAAAGCTTAAGTACAGCGATGTGCCCGACGGCTTGCAGGGGCTCGGCATTACCTTTATCACTGTAGGACTGATGTCCCTGGGCTTCATGGCTCTGGGCGGCATCGATCTCTAAGGCAAAATCATGGATATGACAATCGTATACGGCGT